>JANMUW010000257.1:0-13767 GCA_031392105.1 Acidobacteriota bacterium
GCGGCGTAGTTCACTACCAGGTCGTCGCTCGTCCTTTCTAAAAGCGAGCAAATGATATGGCCGGCAAAGTAAATTCATCGACCATGGTGCCCCTTGGTTGGCGAGTATGGCTGCCGGCCATTTTGTTGATCGTTGTAGCCGTGGCGCAAATTATTCTCGCGAAGACTGCGGATCTCAGTCCCTGGAAAGGCGGAGGCTTCGGAATGTTCGCGACGATCGACGGGACCGCATTCCGCCACATGCGAATTGTCGTCGAAGCTCCCGGGCGTTCCGAGCAGCTCGACATCGCACCTTCGCAGGAGATCATCACCGCACGATCCGCACTCTTTCCATCCGAAAGGTTCCTGCTCAAAACCGCGAAGGCTGTCGCAGCACGCGAAAGGCGCTATGAGCGGCCGGTCGAAACCGTAACGATCGAAGTTTGGCGAGCCGACTACAACGAATATCTTGAAGGAACCGATCGGCAACTTCGAACTTTTACATGGCATGTGGATCGAGAAGCTGACAACTCCAGATAGCGATCTTGGAACGGCCTCGATCGTGTTGAGGTTGACCGCGATCATTCTTCTGCTTCGGCCGATGGGTCCGTGGTGGATTGCACCATTTATTCTCGGTCTCGCCGGACTGACACTGATCTTCCCACGCATTCTAAATGCAGCCGCGACATGGTACGCGCTCGCACTTCTTGTCGGGCTACGGATTGCCGACGACTGGCCACTCGCCGACAATCATATCTATCTTCTCGGCTATTGGTGCCTCGCGATCGGGCTCGCGCTCGGATCACACGACGCCAAAGCGATACTTGCACGCTCGAGCCGGATTCTTATCGGCCTCGCGTTTCTATTCGCGGTCACCTGGAAAATTTTTCTTTCGCCGGATTATCTTGACGGACGCTTTTTTACGGTCACGTTCCTGACCGACCCGCGGTTTGAGAACATCACTGTACTTGCGAGTGGATCGACGAGAGATCAACTTGTCGAGGCCCGCGAATACATGCGGCCTCTGCCCGAAGGCGCAGAGGTGATCAATACGCCGGTCGTCCCCGCGATTTCGTCGCTCACGCCGCTCGTAACGTTCTCGACCTGGTCCACCGTGATCATCGAATCGCTCTGCGCATTGCTTTTCTTGATCCCATGGGCTGCGCGTAACTCGATCCGGCACTTTATTCTGCTGATCTTCTGCATCGTCACGTACTCACTGGCGCCGGTCGCCGGTTTCGGATGGCTCCTGCTAACGATGGGACTCGCCGGCGTAGATGATGGCGAAAGGCGAATTCGGATCGCTTATATCACGACGTGGGTCCTTGTCCTTCTCTACGATCAGATCCCATGGCCGGCTCTGCTTGTGGACTGGATCGGTATTCCGCGATAGCACGATCGATCCGCCTCGTGCTCACTGTCAGAAATAACAGTTACGCGGCTTTTCGCAGTAAGACCGGTGCTGAGACCGCGACCTACGTCAGCAACATCTACAAGTATTATGTGGCCTACAAACTCGTAGCGGAGACGAACGCGTCGAAAAAACCTCGTCTTTAGCTGCTACTCATTTTTCCTTCATGCTGTCAAAACTGACAGTTCCGCCGATCAACCAATAGCTATAAATTTTGAGTCACGGCCTGTCGCAGGCCGTTGCCCGGCAGGCGCTCACGTCATCGATCGGGAAAAAACCATAACCGTAGATCAGCCGAAACATATGAATTCCAAATTTATTCGAAACAGCTTTTCACTCTTCTTATTCGCCATCATGTTTGCGCTTGGTGCAGCCCTCGCGCCGGCAAGAGCACAAACGGCTGAGCCTGCCGATGCGCAAGAGAAACCAGCCACTGCATCCGACGAGAAAAAAGACGAGGCCGGCCAACCGCCGGATCGGCTCAAGCTTGCGTTCGCTAAAACAAAAAGCGAGAGGTCTGACGTGCTTGATGTATCGACATCCAAAGATCCTTTCGCGGCCCCCGTGCTCGAGAAGTCTCTCAAACGACCGGCAAAGCAAACTTCCGGTTCGGACTGGCAGGTTGCGTTTGCGCCGTACCTCTACATGACCGGCGTTACCGGCACTATCGGAGCACGCGGGCAGGTTGCAGAGATCGATCTGGATTTCGCCGATGTGTTCGAGCACCTCAATCTCGGAGTGATGGGAGCGCTCGAACTCAAAAAAGGCCGGTTCGTGTCAACGACCGATCTCATGTGGATCAAGCTTGGCGAAGAACGTGAAACTCCGGGCCAACTCTATTCGAGTGTAAAGCTCGGTGTGAACATGTTCGTCTTCGATCCGGAAGTTGGCTACCGACTTTATGAAAGCGAGAAGGGAAACTTTGACGTGCTTGGCGGTCTTCGCATCATGAGCGTCGAGAACAATGTGAACCTCCGAGCTGGAATTTTACCGGCGGTGGATGTATCCGAGCGAAAGACATGGGCGACGCCCGTTATCGGCGCTCACGGCACCCTCAATCTCTCTCCGAAATTCTTCCTCGCGACAAAGTTCGATATCGGCGGCGGGATCGGTGCGGATTTCACCGGCCAGTTCTACGGCGGAGCGGGATATCGAATCAAGCCGAATATCGCGTTGATCGGCGGCTATCGATACGTCAAGACGGACTACGACAGCGAAGAGGGTTTTATTTTCAATACGACCATGAACGGAATTCTGATGGGAGCGAAATTCAGCTTTTGATCCGACGAACGGCGCAGTGGTCGGGAAGCTTATGAAAACCAGCGGGTGTTCGTTTGCCTTTTTTTCGAGGTGTTGCCACTTACGAGGTGTTTGCTATGAAACATAAAAGATTCGCAATTGTTTTGATTTTCAATTTTTTTGTACTTACGCTTTCGATTCTCCTTTTCGATTCGCCCGCAACCGCGCAGGATCCCGGGTGGCCGCGCCAAAAGTCGGGCAAAGCAGGGAAGATCATCTACTACCAGCCGCAGGTCGACGAATGGAGCGACTATAGGGAACTTAACTTTCGGACCGCATTCTCAATGACGCCCGCCGGCGGTCAGGCCGTCGTCGGAGTTGCCGTCATACGGGCTAAGACCGATGTCGATGTAGATAACCGGACAGTTTTGATTCGTGATCTCGAGATCACCGAAACGCATTTCCCCTCGGTAGACTCAGCCAACAAGGCCAAGATGGACGCGCTTGTGAAGACATTCCTGCCGAAGGAATCGACGATGAATATTTCGCTCGACCGCATTGTCGCCAGTGTTGAGAAGCCCGCGGAGGTTCCAAGCGTGTCGCTAAAGAATGATCCGCCGCAGATCTTTGTCAGCAATCAAAAAGCCATACTCATCCACGTCGACGGCGAACCTGTTTACGCAAAGATCAAAGACTCTGATCTCGAATTTCTAATTAACTCGAACTTTCCGGTTTTTCACGATCAGGACAAGAAGAATTTCTATGTCTTTACCGGCAAGCAATGGCTGACCGCAAAGGATCCGGCGGGTACGTGGACGCGTGCGACGTCATTGCCAAAGGACATGAACAAGGTCAAGGCCGATAAACAGTGGGCTGGACTCGCGTCGGCGATTCCGCCGCCGCCGGCATCCGAACCTGTGCCGGTCGTTTTCTATGCGAAGGGCCCGGCGGAAGTACTTTTGTTCCAGGGTCAGCCAGTCTACACGAAAATAAAAGGGACCAATCTGGTTTTCGCATCGAACACGGAAAGCGATCTTTTCGTCGACAGCTCTTCAAACACCTATTATTATCTCGCGTCGGGCAGGTGGTTCCGCGCGGGGAATCTGAAGGGTCCGTGGACATACGCGTCGGCAGACCTGCCGTCTGACTTTTCGAAAATACCCGAGGGCACACCAGCGGCCCGGGTGCTCGCAGCGGTTCCCGGCACTGACGAAGCAAAAGACGCGGTCCTCCTTGCCCAGGTTCCGACGACAGTGATCGTCGACCCAAAAACTGCTGCCGCGAAAGCAGCCGTAACTTACAGCGGCCCGCCCGACTTCAAACCGATCGAGGGGACATCGCTTTTCTACGCGGTGAACACTTCGGAGAAAGTCATTCGCACCGGAAGCACATATTACTTGTGCCTCAACGGCATCTGGTTCTATTCGTCGGCGGCGGAAGGTCCTTGGACAACGGCACCATCAGTACCTGCCGAGATCTACCAGATCCCGGCAAGCTCGCCGGTCTACAACGTGACTTACGTCACGCAATCGACGACGAGCTCAGGGAGCGTCCAATCGAGCTACACCGGCGGTTATCTCGGGAGCTTCGTAGTTGGTATGGCGGTCGGAGCGGTAATTTGGAACGGCACCGGATATTACTATCCGCCGTACTTTTATTACCCGCCCTATGGCTATCCGATCTATCACCACTATCCGGCAACTTACGGTTACGGGTCTTACTACAATCATGCGACGGGTGCGTACGGAGCGTTTCACGGCGTATATGGACCGTATCGCGGAGCAACCGGCTGGGCGGGATACAACCCTTACACCGGAACTTACTCGCGTGGAGGAACAGTGTATGGACCTTACGGCAGCCGGACCGCTGCCGGAGCTTACAACCCGTACACGGGTACTCGAGCGGCGACGCGACAAGGCTCGAGTCCGTATGGCCAATGGGGAACTTCGGTTGTGAGTCGTAACGGCCAGGCAATCCAAACCGGACATGTTACGAGTGGCGGACGCACGATCGCCGGCGCAAGATCCACCTCAGGAGCTAAAGCGATCGCCGGCAGCGGCTATTACGGAAGCGGCGGCGCGGTCAAGACCGCGGGCGGCGATATGTACGCGGCGCGGAATGGCAACGTTTACAAGAACACCGGCAGCGGGTGGCAGTCTCACAACGGCAGCGGATGGGACTCGGTCAATACACCCGGCCAACATTCGGGAGCTTCGACTGCGAATCGCCGGACGATGGACAGCAGCACATACAACAGCCTCAATTCCGAAATGCACAATCGTCAACGCGGCTCGGCTCAGACGCAAAACTACCAACGTTCGCAGCATTCGAGCGGGTACAGCGGTTCACGATCGGGAAGTTATGGCGGGTCAAGATCTGGCGGAGGCGGCCGTCGCCGACGCTAGTTAGGTAAAGCGAGGATCAACTCAATGCGACGATCGAAGCATACGAAAGAGAACAAGAGTAAGTGCGATCACGAGACGCTCTCAAACTTCTCCCGCATGCTTCTCGTCGCTTGTTTGATCGTTGGTTTCGCGTCGGCCGGATGGACGCAAACCACAACTTCAACGCCGGTTTCCGCACCTAAAGCTGCTCCATCGCCATCGCCGTCGAATGTGGACGACATCCCGGCGAATGGTGACGCGAACAAAGATGACAAGCCGAAAAAGCCGAAGCGTGGAAGCCTCATCATTGCGCCGATCCCGATCACGAGTCCGACATTCGGAGGGGGCATGATCCTCGGCGTCGGTTACGTTTTCAAGTTGAATCCGAAGGACACTTTGTCGCCCGCATCCACCATCGGGGCCGCCACCGCATTCACAAGCAGCGGTAGTCGCGGCATGGTGGTCGGCGGCCGCTTCTATTTCAACGAGAACAAGTACCAGGCCGCGTTCGGCATCGGCGGCGGCCGGGCGCGCTACGATTTTTACGGCATCGGCCGGATTCCCGGACGTGAGGCTGTCGTCACGGAGATGCGCCAGTCCGGCTCGTTCTTCTTCGGCGAATTCATGCGCAATTTTGGTAAGAAGATCTTCGTCGGTCCGCGATATCAGTATCGAAAACTTACGGCGGAATTGGGGGACCGGACGACGCAGGGCGGATTCGAGATCCCGGCGATCGACGTGAATTCGACGACGGCCGCGATCGGCATCCATGTCCAGCGCGATCTCCGAGACAACAGCTTTTACCCGCGAAAGGGTTCGCTCTTCAATTTCACGGCCGACTTTTTTGCGAAGCCCCTCGGAAGCAACCGCGATTACCAAACTTATAAAGTCTCCTACAACGGCTATCATTCGGTCGGAGAAAAACAGGTCATCGCTTACCGAGGGGTGGCCTGCTCGGTCACCGAGAGCGCTCCGTTTTTCGATCTGTGTCTATACGGAGCGAGCAGCGACTTGCGCGGCTACACCGCTGGTGAATTCCAGGACCGCCGGATGTTCGCGGGCCAAATAGAGTACCGGCATGAGCTTCCTTACAGATTGGGTATCGTTGGGTTCGCTGGCGTAGGTGGCGTGGCCCCGAAGTGGGGCAAGTTTCAGTTCGACAAACTTCTACCGGCTGCGGGCGTTGGGCTGCGGTTCAAGCTAGATAAAACAAATCATATCAACTATCGAGTCGACCTGGGTTTCGGAAGAAACGGCCACACGCTCTCGCTCAGCGTTACCGAGGCTTTTTAGAATGAACGCCAAGACGAAAACAAACTACCTTCGATCGATGCCCGACACTTGGACGCTGCTCCGCTGGGGTTTTCAAACGATCTATACCCTTGTCCTAATGCACGTTCTCATTTTCGGGTTAGGACAGGCGGCCACCGCGCAGAGGAACGATCTCTTCGACGTCAAGAAGATCACGAACGATGTTAAGAGCCGGTTCAATCTAAGCTCTCGTGACGTTAAAGCCATCCAACCCGTGATCGACAGTGAGAACAAAAAAGTATTCAAGATCTACACTCGCTTTTCCGGTGACGAGCCAGAGTACTCACCGCGCGTTTGGAGGCAGATCGTCGAAGACCGCATGGGTTTCGAGTCGGGCCTCGGTGCTGACCTTACTTCAAAGCAAAGGGAGGCCGTCCGATCCGCTCGGTCGCGAATGGAAAAGCGCGTTGTCGATTATCTTGTCTATGATTACGTTAACTATCTTTCGCAATTGCTCGAGCTTACCGAGTTCGAGTTCAACGACGTGAACGACGTTTTCCAATCCGAAAGCGAAACGAAGCGTCGCTTAATAACCCCGCACATTCAGAGTCCCGCCCGGCTTCAAAAAGAGATCGATAAGGTCACGGACGAAACCGAAAAGAAATTGCGCAGGATACTGTCGCCCGACCAATGGCGGGACTATCTGGAGTTCACCAGTTCGTTTAAGTTGATCGCTTAAGTACTGAGGCCGGATTCGAGAAAGGATCAAGTGAGGGTGCATGAGGGCGAGATAAAGTGCTTTCCTTCAATTGCTGCGTCAACCGCCGCCAATAGATCCGTAGCCATTTGAGACTTCACGACGTAACCGGAGGCTCCGACTTTCAGGGCGGCGCGGACAAAGTCGGGGTCGTCATGAACCGTTAGAAATATAATGCTTGCATTCGAGCCCTTCTTCTTTATTTTCTGAGCCGCTTCGATCCCGCCCATAACGGGCATTGATATATCGAGAACGACGATGTCCGGCTCAAGCAGAATAACTGCCTCGCAGGCTGAGTTGCCGTCGCATGCTGTCCCGACCACATCGTAGTCCGGCTGAAGAAGTTGGATAACCTTGTCGCGGACATCTTTGTTGTCGTCTACGACAACCAGGCGGATTCTTCCCTTTTTTTCCTTTAGAATCGGCATCCGCGCATCCATCTGGCAAGATCAGTCATTTGAAAGGGCGCCTTGAACGCAGCGCTGAGAAGGAACCTTATTTCCTTGATCTGATTTTGCTATGGGTGGAATGTGAAAACCACTGTTAGAAATAACAGTTTTGACGGTCAGAGGGACTAAGTTGCGATAACGCCAAGATCATTGTGGGAGACGTTTGTGAGATTTGAAAGGACCGGACCCGGCCTTTGAGTTCAGACTTCGGTCAGGTCGCCCTTAGCTGCGATGCCAGGGCGTAAGAAATGAGCTCGGCGCTCGACGTGATGTTGAGATGCTCCATCATCGAATACTTATGGAACGCCACGGTGCGGGGAGTAATATTCAAAACCCGTGCGACCTGTTTCATCGACCGCCCTTCGATAAGCAGTTGGAGGACCTCCTTCTGACGTGTGGTGAGGTCATTGGCCGGACGCATCTTCTTGAAGTTTTGGACGAACGATCCGATCATGCCCTCGGTCAGGCTAGGAGTCGCGAAATAGCCGCCGTGCAGGACCTCGCGGATCGCGGCGGCGAGCTCGGTCGCGGCAGATGTTTTTAGCACGTAGCCGTTCGCTCCGGCGCGAAACGCCTCGCCAGCAGTTTCGGCATCCTGGTTCATGGTCAGAAAGATCACCTTGAGCTTCGGCATCAGCGTCCGAAGCCGCGTGCAGGCTATCAGGCCATTGACCGTCGGCATGCACACGTCGAGGATCACCACGTCCGGCGAAAGCTCTACCGCGGCGTTTACCAGTTCTTCCCCGTTGGGAAACTTGCCGACAATTTCGTACTCGGGTTCGAGAAGGCTCTTTACCGCGTCCATGATGAGCAGATGATCGTCTGCAAGTATGATCCTTGTGCGCTTCATAATTGGGGGCTCCTTAAAATTACTGTTTCGTATCAAGCCTCGTTCGAGGCGGTGGAATCTAATTCAGATCGATCTTTCGATCGGCACGGTCACGTGCACAGTCGTTCCATGAGTAGGTTCGGAGACGATCCTGAACTCTCCGCCCACTTGTCGTACGCGTTCCTGGATGCTCGTCAGGCCGAGGCCTTTTGTCATTCGTTCCGGTGTTGTCGCAAATCCACGGCCCGTGTCAGACACCTTTAGCTCAAGTCTCTCGCCCGACGCCTCAAGCTCAACCGTCATCTCATCTGCACCGCTATGCTTTGCCGAATTCTGTAGAGCTTCTTGAGCCACGCGGAAGATGCAGAGCGTGATGTCGCGGGGCAAGGTCGCCGGCAGAGATCCTTGCTGAAAATCGATTCGGATCCCACGGCTCTTCGCGAGCTCTCGACAAAAACCATTCAGCGCTGGTGCAAGTCCCAAGTGATCGAGCTTGGAGGGATGCAGCTCGTAAGACATCCGGTGAATCTCGTTCGAGATCTCTGAAACTTTTCGCTTTATCCCGGCCAGTCGATTAGCTAGTCCGCCCGGTGCCAAGATCGATAGCTGGGCTACCTGCTCGAGCTCGATCGAGATCAATGCGATGCGCTGGTTCAAATCGTCGTGCAACTCGCGGGCGATGCGCTTGCGTTCGTCTTCCTGCGCGTTGATGAGCCGTCCGCCCAGATCCGCGAGAACTGTCGCTGCCTGCTTTCTCTCCGAGATGTTGGTCATAAAGCCTTGCATCATGGCAGGCTTCGACCACTCGCGAACGACATCTACAAGATCTTCGATCCAAACGATTCGGCCGTCCTTGGCGATCATTCTGTACTCGCACTTGAAATGGTCGGCCGTCGCCGACAGCCGCGAAAAATCTGAAACTACGCGGCTTCGATCAGCCGGATGGATGTGCAACTCCCAGAAGCCTTCCTCCTTCCACTGCTCAGCCGAATACCCGAGCAGGTCAATCGCTTGCTCGCCGACATACGTGAATCTTGTATTTCCGGCATTGCGTTCCCACGGCAGGGTCTTCGTCGTCTCGAGGAGCCGGCGGAGCCGAGCCTCGTCTTTTTGCAGTTCGGATGAAGTGGTTTCAGCCGCCGAGACATCGTCGTGGCTGACCAGGATGAGACGGGCATTACTATCGGTCGAATGAACGAAGGCGGCGGCGTGCATCTCGATCCAGAGAGGTTCGGTGACCGCGTTGCAACGGTACTTGAATCGAAACTCGATCTCTTCGTGTTGGATCACGCTCTCAACGCCGTTCCGGATCGCCAACGCGTCGTCGTGCGAGGCGGATGCCATGCCGGCAAAAAGATCGGGGTATCGTTTGCCGATTCCGTGATCGCCCCAAAGAGATCCGGTGCGGGTGGCGAATTGCCTCCATGCGCGATTGGCGAAAACGATCGTTCGGTCCTCGTCGAGAACGAGGATGCTGGACGCCGACGCATCGATCATCGCCTGGATCACCTTTGAGTCTCGCTCCGTATTCTCCACCACTCTCCTAAACGTCGTTGCGGCGTTCTTCCTGGCTATCGTGACCTCTTTCATGGCACTCACTCCGACTGCTTAGTCCTCAATTACGCTCAGCAATTTATGACCGATCTTGGATCTGATGCTTAGTACCTGGACGGACCCGTGGAGCACCGCGAAGTTCTCACCCGTGCGATGGAGGTCCCAATAGGCCTTGCTGTCCCACTCACCGACGAGCATTAGGGAATTTTCATTTTCAGTTTCCTCGAAAAGGCGGAAACTGACGCATCCCTTTTCGCGTCGAATCTTGTCCGTTATGGCGGTTACGGTTTGAAAAAACTCTTTCCGGTTTTCCGGATGGACTGTAATTTCGGTATTTGAAACCATAAGCTCCTTGGACCGCGAACGGATCGAATCTCCTTTTTGTCTTTCGGTTGTCATCCCGTCTCTGTTGTCGCTTGAAATTGAAGTTCGTGAACACGACCCGTATTCGCAACGAGCGTGCCACCGACAGCCAGATTCGATATCGGCAATCTCAAGTGTAGAAATAACGGGGGTTGGCAGATTTACGAGGTGAGATCGACGGGCTTGTGCGGCTTACTTTTTCCACGGAATATCGTGGATTCGCGGCGACCCACGGAATCCCGAGGGTAACAGCTTTCAACTTGAAGGGATTTTTGATCGACTGAGCGCCGCCAGGGCCGGTCGGATTAGTTTACATTCGAATCGCTTCTAACGATCCCGAGCTTGTTCATCCGGGTTCGAAGTGTGCTCGGGTTCAATCCGAGGATCCGCGCCGCACCGTTCGCCCCTTCTATTCGCCAGCCCGTATTAAGTAGGGTTCGAATGATGTGATTTCGCTCGATGCTTTCAAGCGATTGACCTGGTCCCTGCGTCTCCGCTAACGACCGATCGTCACCGAGCTGCTCCAAGACTCTGAGGTTGTCGCCGCTCGTTCCAATGATCGCTCGCTCGACTACATTCGCGAGCTCACGAATATTTCCCGGCCAGTGATACTGATTCAAGGTCCTCATCGTCGACGGCGAGATCGAGCTTATAGACTTACCTAGTTTCTTGGCGAACTGGGTCGTAAAGTGCTCGACCAATAATGGGATGTCTTCTTTGCGCTCACGGAGCGGCGGGACGGTTACTGGAAACACGTTCAGACGGAAAAGCAGATCTTCCCGGAACCGGCCCGCACGTACCTCCGCTTCCAGGTTGCGATTGGTGGCCGCCATGATCCGAACGTCTGCTCTCAGAGTTTTCGAGCTCCCCAGACGCTCGAACTCGCCTTCCTGGATCAGCCTCAGAAGTTTTGCCTGCAGCTCGAGAGGTATCTCCCCAACTTCGTCCAGAAAGATCGTTGCTCCGTCGGCTAATTCAAAACGTCCGATCTTGCGGGCCGTAGCGCCGGTAAACGCACCCCGCTCGTGGCCGAA
Source organism: Acidobacteriota bacterium (assembly GCA_031392105.1). GTDB lineage: Bacteria > Acidobacteriota > Blastocatellia > Pyrinomonadales > Pyrinomonadaceae > OLB17. The sequence goes on from JANMUW010000257.1 coordinate 11,250, forward strand.
GAACTCACTCTCGATCAAGCTCGCGGACAATGCTGCACAGTTAACCTTCACGAGCGGACGATCTTTACGAAGGCTCATGTTATGAATCGCCCGGGCAACGAGCTCCTTACCGGTTCCAGTTTCCCCCGTTATCAAAACTGTGGCGTCGGTCGGTGCGACCTGTTCGATCTTGAAGAGTACATACTTCAATGCGTCGCTTCCACCGATGATCTCATCGAAATTGTGCTCGAGCTTTATTACTTCCTTCAGGTAAATATTTTCTTCGTGAAGTTGATTTTTCAACTCGTAGATCTGTTCGAGTGCGTGCTGCAATCCTTCTTCGGCGGATTTTCGGTCGTGTATGTCGACGCACGAGCCGATATAACCAAGGAATTCACCATCCGACGCAAATCTGGGCACCGACGTCGCGTAAAACCAGCGATAGGAGCCGTCGGAGCCGCGGAGCCTGTACTCCTGGACCCACGGCTGCTTCTTTTCATATCCATTGTTGTAAATGCCGATAGTGTACTGTCTGTCCTCGTCGTGAACGACGTCTAACCAGCCGGTTCCGAGTAACTGATCCTCATTGAGGCCGGTGAAGTCCAAACAGGACTTATTGACGAAAGTGATCAGCGGGTCAACGTCTGACATCCATATAAGCACCGGCGCCGTATCCGCCATATTTCGAAAGCGAGCTTCACTTTGGCGAACCGATTCTTCGGCGGCTTTGCTGTCCGTGATGTCGAAGGCTGAGCCTATGTAACCGATGAACATTCCGTTTGAGGAAAACTGCGGTGAGCCGCTATCGTAAAGCCAGCGGTATTCGCCATCAGCACTCTTTATCCGGTACTCGAGAGTGAACTGATCCCGTTTTTCATAACCTCTCGCGTAAGTCTCGATGCACTTCTGAACATCCTCTTGGTGAACGAGCTCGAGCCAACCCTCGCCGCAAAGCTCTTCCATATTCTTTCCGGTGAATTCGACACATTTTTTATTGAAGTACGTACACTGCATTTCGGTATCTGCTGTCCAGATCAGTACCGGGGATGCGTCGGCCATATTCCGGAAGCGAGCCTCGCTATCGCGAACCGATTCTTCGGCGTTCTTACGGGCAGTTATGTCCTGAAGCGTACCTCGAAGATTCAAGCTCCCGTTCTCTCGAATGGTTTCGCCCCGGGCACTTCCCCAAATATGGGTTCCGTCGGTCCGTATCAATTCAAGCTCAAGTTCGTAGGGCTCATCGGCATTCAGGGCCGTTGAAACGGCAGCCCGAAGTCGATCCCAACTCTCAGGGGTACAAAGGCGGGCGTGCTCATTAAACGGGAGCGCGGGCGTGGCTGGATCAAGGCCGTATATGCGGTAGATCTCTTCGGACCATATAACCTCATCTGTCGCGGCCTTCCATTCCCAGTTTCCGACCTGAGCAAGTCGCTGCGCCTCGGTTAGCTGGTGTTCTTTAGCAATCAGCTGTTCTTCAGATTTTTTACGATCGGTAACATCCATCGTTACTCCTCGCAGGCCGAGACTGCTACCCGAATCGTCGAGGATCGGAACTATATGTGATTCCGCCCATCTCCAGCCGCCATTCTTTGCCATGCATCGGAATTGCGTGACTGCCGGTTCGCCGGTTTGAAATACGCGGTCCGCGTCGGCTTTGTACCCCTCGCGGTCTTCGTCAACGACCTTGGAAGCTATGAATTCCGGATCAGCTAGACATTCCTCGACCGAATAGCCGAGCATCTCCTCGACATAGCCGCTTACAAATTGGACGTGTCGTTTTACCCCCGCGTCGACTATCCGCGACTCCCAAACTATTCCCGGAACGTTTGCGACGACCTCGTCGAGGCGAGCATGCTCTGCGGCAGCGAGAGATTGAAACTCGTTGCGCTCGCTTTCGGCTTTTCTTCGCCGCGATTGTGTCAAAAGCAACGAAAGTATAAGAACGCTTTGAATAAGAAGCGCGGCGGCGGCGGCGACTATGTATTCTCGGTATTGTTCCCAAACCGAGGGCGTTTTGAATTCAACGATACTTCCATACGGCAACCGGTTTTCGTCGATGCCCCATTTCTGAAGTTGCCGCCAGTCGAACATCGGGACCGTCGGAGCAATTCGAGGGGGAATGTTGAGCGGTTCTTCGCCTGCCAATATTCGTAAACCCATTTCCGCGACACCAGCTCCCAGAGACTTAAAACCGAGGACCTGCCCCCCAACCGCACCCTGACCGACAGCGTTATCGATGGTCGCGTAAACCGGCACCGAGGCCGTCGGGGCGACTATGGCGACGCTTTCGGGAATTGCGAACCCTCTTCCGGTAATGTCTCGGCTATACGCGAGAAAGAACACCAGATTATTTCTCGGCAGCGTAGATACAGTGTCCCGTACTTGTTCGATAGTTCCGAGCTCGGGATAAACGAACTCGACGCGGCCTTCGAAATCGGCGAATTCCCGTTTCGCCTGTTCGAGCAAAAACTTCTCTAACTCCGAATATCCGCAAACGACTACGATCTTTTCGGTTCCGGGATTCTGCGCAAGCATGATC
>JANMUW010000268.1:0-17307 GCA_031392105.1 Acidobacteriota bacterium
TAGTGCCTTCTCTGCTTGTTTGCGCTCGGTGATGTCGATACCGACCCCATAGAGCCGGACAGGTTCACCTTTCTGGGAGTACACCGCTTCGCCCCGACCTTCCATCCACCGGATGCTCCCATCCGCGTGATGAAATCGGAATTCGATACTGTAGTCACGATGTTCGCCGATGGCAGCCCGGACTTCGCCCCACGCTTCCTCGCGATCCTCCTCATGGATCAACGCGAAAAAGTGTTCTTCGGTACCGCCAAAGCTTCCAGTTTCGAGACCGAAGATCGCCTCAAGCTCTTCGCTCCACGAAACAGTGTTGGTCGCAAGGTCGAGCTCCCACACACCCATGCGGCTACTCTGCATTGCGAGAGTGAGCATCGCCTGGTTCTGATGGATGGCTTCCTCGATGCGCTTTCGATCCGTAATATCGCGCACGATCTTCGACGCTCCGATAACGTTTCCATCCGCGTTGCGGATCGGCGAAACCGTCAGCGATACCATGATGTCGGAACCGTCTCTGCGACGTCGAACAGTTTCGAAGTGTTCGACGTTTTCCTCGCTGCGGACCTTTCTGAGGATCTCAGCGGATTCGTTCGATCGATCCGGTGGTAAGAGCATCGAGATCGGCTTCCCGATCACATCCTCGGCCTTATAACCGAACATCTTCGACGCACCGACGTTCCAGCTCGTGATATTGCCCTGAAGGTCCTTGCTGATTATTGCGTCTTCTGATGAGACAACGATTGCCGCCAGTCGGGCCGTCGCATCTCCGGCAAGTTTCGTCTCGGTTATGTCACGCTGCGTTCCCCATGCACGCAACAGGAATCCGTTCTCAACTATCCCGACGAAGTTGTTCAGGAAGTAACGATCCCTGCCCTCCGCATCTTTTTCGTGAGACTCTGCTTCGGACAGGTGGTAGTTCGATTCTATGAACGCCCGCAAGAACTCGACGTTCTTCGGATCTTCCGCTACGAGCAGATCCGAAATCCGCGAACCGATTATTTCTGACGCCGAGGAAAATCCGTACTGCTTCGCCATCGCATCGTTGCATTCAGCGAGGTAGCCGTACGAGTATGCAAGCTGGACCTGATCTTCCGTCGACAGGTTGGTAGGAATCGGCCGCTCAAGCTCGAATCGCCAGATTCCTTCTGTACTATGCTTTATGAACGCCTTGTAGCGTTCCTCGCTGCGATTTACGGCGTCCTGTGCGAGCTTCTCTTCGGAGATATCAACGACCAGGACGAAAATACCGCGTACGTCATCATCGAGGATATCCGGCGTGTAACTGGCGCGAATGAATCGCGTTCCTCCCGATCGGTACGCGATCTCGGATTCGAAAAGCTCGGTCCGTCCCTCGAGCGCCAGATCGATATGAGGTCTTAGATTCTCAAAGGCAGCCTCGCCCAGGACCTCCGGCAGGGTCTTACCAATAATATCTTCTGCTTTTAGACCGAACCAGTCCGTGTAGGCTCGGTTTACGAACTGGTAACGATATTCCTTGTCGATGTACGAGATAAGCCCAGGCATGGCATCCGTCACTGCCCGGATGCGGTTTTCGGATTCGCGGCGTTTGGTTTCGCTTTCCAGGAGTGCGTCGTACGCTTCTGCGGTGCCGAGCTCATTCGCAACCAGCTCAGCAAAAAGCCTCATGGATTCGAGGATCGTCTCGCCTGACAAATTCGCCGGCTTTGAATCAATGGCACAAAGCGTTCCGAAGAACTCACCGCTTTTTAAGACGATGGGGACAGCGATATAACTTTCTATTCCGTATTTTTTGGGCGTTGGATGATCGCAGTAGACCGGGTCGACGCTTGCGTTTTCGATCACGATCGGGGTTCGGTGATCTCGGATCTCGCTGCACAGCGTGGTTGCGGCTTCCAATTCACCCCCCGGCTGCAGACCGAAGTCCATTTCGTCGAAAACGGCACACGCGATCCATCGATCTTCGGTGACCTTTGCGATCACGACGAAGCGCATTTGGGTGAGGTCTGCAACGGCTTTCAGAATTGAGGAAACGGTGGGAATGCGCCCAACTACTTCGACGTCACCACTGGGTTCGTCAGAGGTAGCGGGCAATTTAGATGGCAAAACAGACTTCTGTTTTTCGGACCCTTTTTGCTTGCGTTTCACTATAAAAATCTCGGTAGCTGATTAATTATTCTTAAAGTAATTAGCACTAAAGGTCAAGAAAATACTGCATTAACATCGTTCTGGCGGTAATAGAATACAATTTGACAACAAGACACTCAACTATTATACTTTCGGCAGGCTCAAGTCATGAAATTTATACGAAAGAGCTGGCTATATTACATAACTGGAGAGAAAGATGAGCAAAATAATAGGAATCGACTTGGGAACGACTAACTCGGTCGTTGCCGTTATGGAAGGCGGAGAGCCGGTCGTGATCACAAACTCCGAAGGCGGCCGGACGACACCTTCGGTAGTCGCGTTCGCCAAGGACGGCAATCGGCTGGTAGGTCAGGTCGCAAAGCGCCAGGCCGTGACGAATCCGGAGAACACACTCTACTCGATCAAGCGGTTCATGGGCCGAAAGTTCGAAGAGGTCAAGGAAGAGATCAAGCAAGTCCCGTTCAAAGTCGAGAAAGCGTCGAATGGCGATGTGCGGATCGACGCCGAGGGCAAGCAATATAGCCCGCCGGAGATCTCGGCGATGGTGCTGCAGAAGTTAAAGCAGTCGGCGGAGGACTATCTTGGAGCCAAGGTCGACAAGGCAGTCATCACTGTTCCGGCCTACTTCAATGATGCTCAGCGTCAGGCAACCAAGGATGCCGGCAAGATCGCTGGACTCGAAGTTCTGCGAATCGTAAATGAACCGACCGCGGCGGCACTGGCCTACGGTCTGGATAAGAAAAAGGATGAGACGATCGCCGTATTCGACTTTGGTGGCGGTACGTTCGATATCTCCATCCTCGAAGTCGGCGAAGGCGTCGTCGAAGTAAAGTCGACCAACGGCGACACTCACCTCGGCGGTGACGACATCGACGAAGCTCTCGTCGGATGGATCATCGACGAGTTCAAGAAAGATCAAGGGATCGATCTGCACAATGACAAAATGGCGCTTCAGCGTCTGAAAGAATCGGCTGAGAAGGCAAAGGTCGAGCTTTCGTCGACGATGGAAACTGAGATCAACTTGCCGTTTATCACGGCTGACGCTTCCGGGCCGAAGCATCTTGTGATGAAGCTCACACGTTCGAAGTTCGAACAGCTCGTTGAACCGCTTCTCAAGAGGTTGATGCCGCCGGTCGAGCAGGCGATCAAGGATGCAGGCCTCGAGCCGAAGGACATTGAAGAGATCGTTTTGGTTGGCGGTTCGACCCGCATCCCTAAGGTCCAGGAAATGGTCAAGGGATTCTTTGGTAAAGACCCCAACAAGTCGGTCAATCCGGACGAAGTAGTTGCGCTCGGCGCGGCCGTTCAGGCCGGAGTGCTCGGCGGCGAGAAGACGGACATTCTGCTTCTTGACGTTACGCCGCTCACGCTCGGTATCGAAACACTTGGCGGCGTGATGACGCAGATGATCTCGCGCAATACGACGATCCCGACTCGCAAGTCGGAGGTCTTCTCGACCGCGTCTGACAATCAGACCTCGGTCGAGGTGCACGTGCTGCAGGGCGAGCGTCCGATGGCGGGCGATAACAAGACCCTCGGGAAGTTTCACCTCGTCGGCATCCCGCCCGCACCGCGTGGTATGCCGCAGGTTGAAGTCACGTTCGACATCGACGCTAACGGGATCGTTAACGTTTCGGCAAAGGACGTCGGCACGGGCCGCGAGCAGAAGATCACGATTACTTCTTCGTCCGGCTTGTCGAAGGAAGAGATCGACAAGATGATGAAGGATGCTGAATCGCATGCCGGCGATGACGAGAAGAAGAAGGGCGAGATCGAAGCCCGTAATCGTCTGGACGGCTTGGTCTACAGCGTCGAGAAAACGTTCGGCGAGAACAAGGACAAGATGGACGCGGCGGGTAGCGGCGAGATCGAAACCGCTATCGCCGAATCGAAAACGGCTTTGGCCGGAAGCGATGTCGACGCCATGAACAATGCGTTCGAGCGTCTCCAAACGGCGTCGCATAAATTGGCGGAAGTTTTGTACAGCCAGGCCGGAGCAGCCGGCGGCGATGAAACTCCTGCGGGTGAGCAGGCATCTTCGGCAAGTGCGGGAGCGGAAGGTGACGGTAGTTCGTCGACGTCAGCTGACGACAACGTCATCGATGCCGAGTACGTCGACGTCGAAGACGAAGAGAAGAAGTAGGCAGTAAGCAGTTGGCGGTAAGCGGTGGGCCAGCTTGCAGCGTGCGACGCACGCGACAATAACTTTAGCTACGCACGAGCGGGAGCGAGTGCGTAGTAATCCGGTAGTCGATATGAGCGTGTGAAACACGCGATCAGGTCGCATGTTTCACACGCTCCGAGTTCGGATGTTAAGGCTACCCCACGTTCCGCTTCGCTCCACGTGGGGCTAAAGTTATGTCCGCGTGCTCCGCACGCTCGTTGTCGGCCCCGCAAGTTGACGGCGTTCAAAACGTATCGCTCATATTCAAGGTCGTTAGATTATCTTTTCGATAAATCCTCACCGCTTTCTGCTTACTGAATAGGAATGGCCAAAAAAGATTACTACCAGACACTAGGCGTCAAGAAGGATGCGAAGGCGGACGAGATCAAGAAATCGTACCGCCGTTTGGCGCGCAAATTTCACCCGGATGTGAATCCGAACGACAAAGCGTCTGAGGAAAAGTTTAAAGAGGTCCAGGAAGCCTACGACGTTCTGTCGGACGAAAAGAAGCGCAAGGTTTTCGACCGCTTCGGGTATTACAACGACAATCTGGATCCTGATTCACCATTCGGTGCCGGAGCGGCGGCAGGCGGTGGCGGCGGAGCGGCTGGTTTTGATTTCTCGGGTTTTGATTTTTCCAGCGGTTCGACTACCGGTGGCGGATCGAGTTTTCGGGATATTTTCTCGGATCTCTTCGGAGGCAGCGGAGGTCCCAGTGCTCGACGCGAACCTGAACCGCCTCGGCCCCTTCCCAAAAAGGGACGCGATATCGAGATCCCGCTCGCACTGAGTTTTGAAGAAGCTTTCACGGGACTTACCACCAACATCACAGTGAATCGAAGCGAGCAGTGCTCGCGGTGTCAGGGAGCGGGCGATACGGGCGGACCGGTTGTGACATGCACGACGTGCAAAGGCAGCGGCCAGGTTATGCGAACCGGCGGGCGTCTCCAGTTTTCGCAGCAGTGTCCCGATTGCGAAGGTACGGGGCGTCGTCGAAGTCCTTGCTCACTTTGCCATGGTAAAGGCACTACGCCGAAGACCGAGCAGGTGAAGATACGTATCCCGGCCGGAGTAGATACCGGCTCGCGAGTTCGGATCCCGAAGAAAGGGCACGGCGGTCGGCTCGGTGCCGAACCGGGAGACCTATATATCCTGACCAATGTCGGCAAACACAAGTTTCTTGAACGGCGCGGCGACAACGTTTACGTCACTGTTCCGATAAACGTACCGGAAGCGGCCCTCGGTGCAAAGATCGAGGTTCCGACTGTCGAGGGAAAGGCCCAGCTAAAGATACCGGCTGGGACGGAATCGGGACAGAAGTTCCGGCTCCGGGAACGCGGCTTTCCGAGCCTGCGTAATCCGAAGCTCCGCGGCGATGAGTTTATCGAAGTGAAGATAACGATGCCGAAGGTTATCTCCGAAGAGACAAAGGAAGTCCTCAGGCAATTTGAAAAGTTGAATCCCGAGAATCCGAGAAATGCCATGGGATTGGATTAGGCGGCGCCTTGGTTACGCGCCGCCCTTACCGCGATCGTGAAAAGTGAGTTCAACATCCAGAACAAGCGACTAATCGGCTATGCGATCTGCGCCATCGGTTTCGCTTTGACGATGTGGGCATACTATCCCGGCATGACTTCCGGTGACGCACTCGCTTCGCTCAACGAAGGAAGGACGGGCATCATCTATGATCAAAACTCTCCGCTAATGTCCTTCCTCTGGGGCACGCTTGATCAGATCGTAGCCGGCCCGGGCTTGATGCTCATTCTACAGGTTGGAATTTTCTGGACAGCAGCGGCGATCTTATGGGAAGCGATATATCGCGAATCGCTCGGACTGGGTCTCGCGGCCGTGCTCTTTCCGTTCATGCCGCAGATCCTCTCGCAGCTTCCGATGATCTGGAAGGACATCGGAATGGCGGTGACATTGTTCATGTCCGTCGCCCTGATCTTTTTGGCTAACAAGACTAAGAATCCTGTCGCTCTTTTGATTTCGCCGATTTTCTTGTTCTATGGCTTGGCCGCACGGCTCAATGCATTGCCTGCCGTATTACCGATAGCGATCTGGACGGGTTTTGTCGCGAGCTCGGTATTCGGGCTTGGAAAAAGGCCACTGATTTCGACTGCGATCGGCGTGTCATATTGCATCGCAGTTCTCACCGCGGTCTATGTCGTGCAGGCTTCGATCACCGACGGACGCACATCGTACCCGATCCAGTTCGTCTTGCTGTATGATCTCGCGGCAATCTCGCTCGCCAACGGCGAAGCCCGGTTCCCGAAGTATGTCGTCGAGAACAAGAATTTTTCGATGGAGAAGGTTAGCGAGAATTACAGACCGACTACGGTCGGCGAGTTGGTCTATGGAGATGAGTCGTCGCCGGGCCTGCCGCCCTTGGCCGTTGTCGAAGATCCGGAGAAGATTGCTGAGCTTCGTGGTGTCTGGCGCAAGCAGGTGATCGCAAATCCGATGGCTTATCTACGACACCGGATGAATGTTTTTGCAGAGCTGATAGGCCTCGGCCGATCCGTCTCGTTCCAATATTGGGACCTCGATTTCTCACGCAATCCGCCGGAGTTCGCGATCGAGCGAACGAGTGTCGGGACAGTTCTCTCGGGGTACTTTCGGCTATTCCAACGGCCCGTGATGCAGACTTTTTTCTTCAGAGCGATCGTTTGGATCGTTGCGTGTGTCGGCGTCGTTTATCTAAGCCTGAGGTCCCGTCTGCGTGGCGATTGGAGTTTTGTTTTCGTCCTCGCAATGAGTAGTTTACTTTATGTTCTTGCCTACTTTTTCACTGCTCCGGCCGCGGATTTCAGATACGTTTTCTGGCCTGCGATAGCGTCCGCAGTCGCCGTGATCTTTGGGATCCACCTTTTACGTGCGGAGAAGGCTGAACGAATAGCACAAACTTGAGATGAAACGAAAGATCAAAACCTATACGATCAGCGCAGTTGCGGAGCTCTACGATATTCACCCGCAGACACTGCGTTTGTACGAGCGTGAAGGTTTATTAAAGCCGTCACGTTCGGTCGGCAACACGCGTCTGTTCGAAGACTCGGACCTCGAACGTCTAGAAGTGATCCTCTCACTCACGCGTGACCTCGGCGTGAACCTCGCCGGAGTCGAGATCATCCTGAACATGCGCGAGAAGATGGATTCGATGCAGCGCGAGTTCGAACGCTTTTTCGAGTATCTGAAAAATCACGCAGATGAGTTTTCGAGCCCGGCAGGATCGTCCAGCCCGAGCGACGCGCTGATACCGATCTCGCGGTTTCGACGAGCGCAGTATCAGGAGATCACGATTATTGAGGAAGAAGAATGAATTTGAAATTTGAAATCTGAAATTTGAAATGTGGCTGTAGCACCGCTAGGTGCGACATCCTCGTAGAGACGCAGCTCCGCTAGGAGCGTCATGTTTGTAGAGCCGTGTCACCCGCCGATACCGAGCTCCGTAGGAGCGACACTAATTAATCCAATCGAAAAGAAATCGGTCCTCGTATTCAACCTCAAAACGATCGAGCAAACCGACATATTCCTCACGGAACGAACGCTTAGCATGGTGCGCTTCCTGGTTAAGGACGTACTTCACCACTGCATCGAGTTGAGATCGGGAATACGAGAATGCGCCAAACCCTTCCTGCCAGTGAAATTTCCGACGCGTGAAGCGCTTTTCGTTTATGAAAGCGCTTGAATTCGCCTTTACGTCGCGAAGCAGATCAGATATAGCGATATTTGGTTTGAGCCCGAAGAGAAGATGGACATGATCCTCGACCCCGCCGATCGCAAGAAGCTTCTGATTCTGGTTACGGAAGATGCCGCCGATGTACTTAAAGAGTTCTTCTTTCCAATCGGGTTTAATCAAATGATCGCGTGCTTGGACTGCGAAAACAGCTTGAATCAGTATCTGGGTGTATGTGTTTGCCATGGGAGAGATGGCGCTCCGTGCGGAGCGAGTCTAGATTTGTGCCGAAAATTGTGGCGCGAATTTCGCACTGGCGCAAGGTGCCGCTCCTACGGAGCTCGGCATCATCTGGGGCGATAGGGCTACAAACATGATGCTCCTAGCGGAGCTGGCTCGATTGGTGTCGGTCTCCTCTCTTTCGAGCACAATCGTCCTTCTGGTGACTCGGTCGTTTCGACTGTCTTTCGTCCAGTCAAAATTGCTTGTTGAAGCGCTTCACGTCTCGCCCCGCACCTTCAAAAACTTCAACTTTCCGACCTGAATCAATATTCCATTGCTGGATATTTCAACTTTCGCCGATGCCTGCTCGACCTTCTCGCCATTCACTTTAACCCCACCTTGCTGAATCAACCGTCTTGCCTCACCCTTTGACGCCACCATCCCCACGTCGGCAAGAAGCTGAGCAAGAATATGCGCACCCACGGCGACTTTCTTCTCCTCAATCTCATCCGGTATTTCTTTCCTAACAAAACGTCGATTGAATTCCTCTTCGGCCTTCACCGCCGAATCTTCCGAATGAAAATCCGCGATGATCGATTTCGCCAATGCTACTTTCAGATCCCGCGGGTTCTCGGCGCCGGATTCGCATTTGAACTTCAAGACATTCACGTCATCAATGCTCGTGTCGGTGAGCAGCTCATAATAGCGCCACATCAAATCGTCCGAGATCGACATGACCTTACCGAACATCTGGTCGGGCGGCTCTTCGATGCCGACGTAGTTATTCAATGACTTCGACATCTTATTCACCCCGTCGAGCCCTTCGAGCAAAGGCGTGGTCATGATCACCTGCGGCTCCTGATCGAACTCTCGCTGTAGGTTTCGGCCCATCAGCAAATTAAATTTTTGATCCGTACCGCCAAGCTCGACGTCTGACTCGAGTGCGACCGAATCGTAGCCCTGCACGAGCGGATACAATAGCTCATGCAGCGAGATCGGCTTTTCCTCTGCCATCCGCTTTGTGAAATCGTCGCGTTCCAGAATTTGTTTGACAGTCGTCTTGGCCGTGAGCTTTACAAAATCCGCGGCGCTAAACTTATCCATCCACTCGCCGTTGAATCGCACCTCGGTCTTCTCCGGATCAAGCAGCCTGAACATCTGCGCTTTGTACGTTTCCGCGTTCGCGTTGATCTCTTCGCGCGACAGCGGCGGTCGCGTCACATTCTTTCCCGACGGATCGCCGATCATTCCCGTGAAATCGCCGATCAAAAAGATGACCGTATGCCCGAGATCCTGGAACGCGCGTAACTTCCGGATCACAACCGTGTGTCCGATGTGAATGTCCGGCGCGGTTGGATCAAGCCCGAGCTTCACGCGCAGGGGCTTCCCCGTCTTAGCCGAACGCACGAGCTTCGCCTTCAAATCCTCCTCTCGGATAAGATCCACAGTTCCCTTCTTTAGAAACAGTACTTGCTCGTCTATTGTCATTTCACGGCAATTGTAGTAAATTCACAAACCGTTCACCTAATAGCTTTACAAGAGTTTGCTCTCGCGATCTCGGATGTGAGATTCGAGCCGTGAAACGTTTCTGGACTTTTTGTCATATAAGTCAAGAGGCCTTCCGGTTTGTTTCTAGCCGGCTAGGACCGTGCTGAATGTCGACGGCGCGTCTTTCGCGTGGTTCGTCGATCAGCTCGAGTCTAACGAGTTCAGACCGGTGATTTCCAGCCCTCCGTCGAGCGTATTCTTCCCCCGTCGAAAGACGTTTTACTCCGTGCGCTTGCCGGCCCATTTTCCCCACTCCCCGGGACCATCTTTGTGGACAACGTTCGAGCGCTGCTTTCACCGTGAAGCATCAGCGAACATGGAGGAGAATATGAGACCCAAGAGAATCAGTTTGAAATTCTACGCCGTCGTCTGCATGACGATGATCACTATTGCAGCCTCAATTTCAGCGTTCGGTTCGGCCCCACCCCGAATCGAACATCGACCGGCCACCGGCTCTCTAGATGTCGGCTTTGGTGCCGGCGTGACGGACGGTGAGTCACAATCACACACTTCCGAAATACTGCCGGACGGAAAGATCATCGTCGGCGGCACGTTTCAGTTAGCGAACGGCTCCGAGAAGAATGCTCTCGCGCGTTTAAATAGTGACGGAACGCTCGACCCGACATTCAACAGTGGTGGCGTCGGTCCGAACGGTTCGGTCTATGAGATCATTCGCCTATCGGACGGAAAATTGCTAATCGGCGGCGCATTCACAACCTACAATGGAGTGGGCAAAAGCGGCATCGCCCGTTTGAATGCGGACGGAACGCTCGATCCGACATTTAACAGCGGCGGCGCGGGCACTACCGGCGCGGTCCAGGGAATGGTACTCCAGCCGGACGGAAAAATCCTCATTTCCAGTAACTTTACTGCGTACAACGGAACGGCGCGTTTCGCGGTTGCTCGGGTCAATGCCGACGGAACACTCGACACGACGTTCACATCGCCATTCGCGGCCGCTGCGTTTGTCGAAGAGGTCGACGTTCTATCAGACGGTCGCATCCTGATCGGAGGAGTTTTTTTACTCAGCGGAAAGCGCGACGTAATGCGACTGAACAGCAACGGCACCGTTGACTCCAGTTTCAACACCGCGGGCGTCGGTACTGACGGTTTCGGTGTCTTCGCCATGGCGGTTCAGGCTGATGGGAAGATTGTCATTGGCGGAGCCATGAATACTTACAACGGAGTCTTGAGCCCTCGAGGTGCACGTCTGAACGCCGACGGATCTCTCGACGCTACTTTCACTCCACCTGTCTTCGAAGAGGGCAACGGCCCCGAGTGGATCCATGTTCTCGCTGATGGCAAGATCCTCGCCGGCGGCGGCTTCTTTGACGGCGTCAACGCTTTCTCAATTATCAAGCTAAATACAAACGGCACGCTCGACGCAACATTTACTCCCGCCACGACCGACAGCACCGGTTATCACGTCGCCCTTCAGGCGGACGCCAAGATCGTGCTGGTTGGCTATTTCAACGCCATCAACGGGCAGACCGCGCGCAACATTGTCCGGCTTAACCCGAATGGAACAACTGACTCTTCCCTGAGTGCAACGTTATCTTCGTATGCCCAAATCTTCGATATTGCCCTGCAGCCGGACGGCAAGATCGTCGCGGCGGGAAATTTCCGGCTAGCCAACGGAGTTGCGCGCACCAGGCTCGCCAGATTCAATGCCGATGGTTCGCTTGATGCGACTTTTAATCCTGGTACATCAACCTTTCCCGATCCGGTGAACACTCAGAACTTCATTAACAGCGTCGCGCTTCAACCGGACGGCAAGATCCTGATCGGGGGCGGGTTCGGCTCTTATAACGGCACGGTACGGCGAGGCATCGCCAGGCTAAACACAAATGGCTCGATCGATCTGAGCTTCGATGCCGGCCTCGACGACACAGAGTTCGTTCAGTCCGCAACCATCCAGCATGTACTCGTCCAGCCCGATGGAAAGATCATGGTCGGCGGCAACGTGACCTTTATCGGCGGAACCATCCAGCTTATCGGCAGACTCGAGTCGAATGGAATTCTCGATTCGACTTTCCTGAACGGTAATTCGACGACCGGCGGCAGTGTCCAGCGAATTATCCGGCAAGGCGATGGCAAATACATAGTCGTAGGAAACTACAACAATATTGCCGGAGCTAATCGCAGCCGGATCACGCGACTCAACGCTGACAGTACCCACGACGCCGGCTTCAATCCCGGCACGGGCGCGAATACAACGATCTTTAATGCCGCGCTTCAGCTCGACGGAAAGATTTTAATCGGCGGCGCATTTGCGACGTACAATGGAACGCCCCGTGCCCGCATCGCAAGAGTAAACGGCGACGGGACGCTGGACAACACCTTTGTTGTGGGCACTGGTGCGAACTCAAACGTTCTCTCCTTTGTTCTTCAGACCGACGGTAAGGTGATTGTCGGCGGGTTCTTCGGAACCTATAACGGTGCTGCGGCCAACCGTTTGGCGAGGCTCAATACGGACGGCTCTCTCGACAACTCGTTCACTTCGGGCTTTGCAGGTGACGCGACGGCTACGGCCGTACGACGCATGCTTCTTCAGCCAGACGGAAAGCTGCTCGTTAGCGGGACTTTCCGGGCATATAACGGCGCGGCTCGAAATAATCTCGCGCGACTGGCGACGTCTGCAACTCCATCTATTGAATCTCCTTTTGACTTCGATGGCGATGGCAAGACGGACATTGGAATCTTCCGTCCGCTTAGTGTCGCTGAGTGGTGGATCAATCGAAGCTCGACCGGAGTGACGTTCGCGTTGCAGTTCGGTACATCGACCGATCGCATCACACCGGCGGATTATACGGGCGATGGAAAAGCCGACATCGCATTCTTCCGTCCGGCATCAGGTGAATGGTACGTACTTCGAAGCGAAGACTTCTCGTTCTTTGCCCTGCCATTCGGTACGAATGGAGATATTCCTGCTCCTGCAGACTACGACGCTGATGGAAAGGCTGACTTCGCCGTGTTCCGTCCCTCTTCGGCGACGTGGTTCATCTCGCAGTCCTCCGGAGCACCGACACGGATCGTGCAGTTCGGCATCAACGGAGACCAGCCAGTCGTTGCGGACTATGACAACGATGGCAAGGCGGACATCGGAATCTTCCGTAATAACGCCGGTGTAGCTGAGTGGTGGATCGACAGATCTACAGCCGGACTACTTGCAATGCAGTTCGGTGCAGCTACGGACAAGCCTGTCCAGGGTGACTACACGGGAGACGGAAAAGCCGACGTCGCTATCTGGAGACCGTCAGACGGCAACTGGCTGATCGTCCGATCTGAGGACTTCTCGTTCTTCGGATTCCCGTTCGGGACGACAGGAGATGTTGTCGCACCGGGTGACTACGACGGAGACGGAAAATTTGATGCAACGGTCTTCCGTCCATCGAGTTCAACCTGGTTCATCGGTCGCACCACAGCCGGAACACAGATCGTGCAATTCGGTGCGACGGGTGACCGGCCGATCCCGAATGCCTTCGTGCCGTAAAAGGCGGAGTGCGCGATTCATCGCGTGATTTCAGAAACCGAGCCAAAGGCTCGGACTCTGAACACACGCCACGAATCGCGCACTCTGAACTATATCGACCGCCACTCGTCAAAAGAAAAACGAATCTGATACTGTCTCATTATTATGACAGTTGACGCCACGGACATGCATCTGGCTTTCATCGGCTGCGGGGTGATGGCCGAGTCGATGATCGCCGGATTGCTACGCCAGAATCTCGTAACGCCGCAAAAGATCGTCGGCAGCCATCCGCGTGAAACCCGACGTCAGGAACTCGACGCGAAGTACGGCATACAGATGTTCGAATCCAATGCCGAGGCGGCTGAGAAGATCCGCGGAAGCGCAAATCCCGTCGTCGTGCTGAGCGTAAAGCCGCAGCGGCTTTCACGGGTCCTGGACGATCTTAAGAAAGCCGTCGCCGCTGATACGCTCGTCGTCTCCATAGTCGCCGGGGCAAAGCTTGAAACGATTTCCCAGCAGCTCGGGACCGATCATGCGGTCCGTGCAATGCCGAACACACCTTCGCAGATCGGGGCGGGTATCACCGCATGGAACTGCGGCGAAAAGGTCACTGAAGACGAACGTTCGCGCGTGCGGACCCTGCTACGCGCTCTGGGCAAGGAGCTCTACGTTGAGACGGAGAACATGATCAACATGGCGACGTCGTTATCCGCGACGGGTCCGACCTACATCTTCATGGTCATGGAAGCTCTCACCGACGCCGGTGTGCATCTTGGATTTTCGCGCGATATGGCGAAAGAACTCGTGCAGGAAACGATGCTGGGCTCGGTGAAGTTTGCGATGGACTCGCACAAGCATCCGGCAGAACTCCGAAATATGGTCACATCACCCGGCGGGACTTCAGCGGCGGCGATCTACCAAATGGAAAAAGGCACCTTGCGAACCGTACTCTCGAAAGCGGTTTACGCGGCTTATAAGCGAGCCGTGGAGCTCGGTGAGAAGTAAGCGCCCCGAAATATCTATGCCACTAACCCACACGAAATCACACCAACAAATCCTGACGTTTCAAACATACAAGCGCACGCAGTCATAACTGGAGGCTTCCGTGTCCTTTTCTTTTCCGTGCGTTCCGTGTGTTCTGTGGTTAGGAAAGGTCGCGAACCATTTGACCACGGAACACACCAAAAACACGGAGAAGAAGGCTCGGAATCCGGAGGTATTTCGGCCGTTGATCAACATACAACGACACGAAAATACACGAAAGGGAATCCTAACATCGTTGATTTCACGCGGAGGCAAGGACTTTTCGCTTATAGTCTCCGATACATGATGTACGCGTTCGTCATTCCATTCTCTCGATGATCGAACGCGTCGGGGATCTCTCCGATGATCTCCATGCCGATACTTTGCCAGAGCCGGACTGCCGCCGTATTCGATTTCACGACGAAGTTGAATTGCATCGCGCTGAAGCCGAGACGCTTCGCTTCTTCCAGGGAAAATTCCGCCATCTTGCGGCCGATCCCCTTCCCCGCCGCACCCGGTGCGACCATGTATGCCGCATTGCAAACATGCGAGCCGAGCCCGGGCTGATTCGCCTTGAGCCAGAAAGTGCCGAGAACGCTTCCATTCTCTTCAGCGACGTAGACATATTTCTCCGGCAAAAACCAGTACTCGATCATCACCTCTTCGGGCGAGTCGGGAGCGAAGACATACGTCTCACCAGTCGCGATGACGGATTTGATTATCTGCCACACGGCGGGCTTGTCGGATTCGATTGCGGTTCGGATTTCAGCCATTCGTAAAATTATATCGCGACCAGTGATCATTTCTATGTGCGCCTGTTGCGGGCAGCATGATCCGTCGCAACGGGCGCTTCGTGGCAACGAAAAAATCTGTGGCATTTTGGCAAGAATCGGTTTAGAGTAGGTTAAATTCCTCAAGAGGTGCCCGCCATGATGAAAGCTTTTGGCCCACGCGTCGATATTCGGCTCCCTCACCTGGCTTTGATCGCAGTTCTAACCGCGACCGCATTACTGTCATTATTTTTCTTCGTCAAACCGAACGAAGCGCGTGCCGGGGAGAATCTCGTACTCGGTAGGTTGGCGTTTGGGACGCGAACTACTTTGTTCTCCGGACAGTCTCAATTCACCCTGCGCACAGGTAACTCCGACGGCTCGGGCATGTTAACTATCGCCGGCCCAACACCGCCTCCAAGCCAACCCGCATGGTCGCCGGACGGAACGCGAATCGTGTACGTTGCCGGCGGCGTTCCTAACGAAATTTACTCAATAAATGCGGACGGCTCGAATCCGGTCAATCTCACGCAGACGCCGGCCGTCAGCGAGTCGAATCCTTCGTGGTCACCCGCCGGCAAGATCGTGTACGAGCGGGACAGCCAGGTTTGGATGATGAATCAGGACGGCACAAATCAGGCGCAGTTCACGGCTATCACCCAGCCATCGCCGACCGGTCCGGTCTTTTCGTCGGACGGAATCAAGATTGCTTTTTCAAGCGGCGGCGAAATCTGGAAGATAAACGCCGACGGCACTGGTGAGCTGCGCGTGACAAACACCGCGACGGCTGATTTCGACCCCGCGTGGTCGCCCGACGGATCGAAGATCGTTTTTCAGAAAAGCGGTACCGGCATAGCTGTGATCGACGCGAACGGCAATAACGAATTGAATCTGACAACCAACTCAACCGACCGCAAACCGGCCTGGTCGTCCGACGGCACCGGAATCGCGTTCAAGCGCGCCGACGCGCTTGCAGGAATTTACCTCATGGACGTCAACGGCGCTAACCAGATACGCATCGTCGCCGACGCGCTCGGACCGTTCGGTTCGACGAATGACGATCCCGCATGGCAGCCCGTCGGACAACCGCCGAACACATTCTCGATCAGCGGCTACGTAACGGGAGGAGGAGCTCTTCCGGCCGGTGTGACTGTCAGTTTGAGCGGCACGACGAATGCGACGGCGACGACGAATTTGCTCGGCAGATATCAATTCTCCGATCTTCCGGCAGGCGGAAATTTCATTGTCTCGGCCTCGCTTGCCAATTATTCTTTCACCCCGCCGAGCCGGAGCTTCAACGCCCTGGCGGCAAACCAGATAGCCGATTTTGTCGGCAAGGAAGTTTGCGTTGGTGGAAACTGCGCGAGGAATGGCCGGATAGCTTTTGTATCAGGTCAGACGATCTTCACGGTAAACCCAAATGGCACGGACAGGAAGACGCTGACGGCCGGCAATTTCCCCAATTACTCGCCCGACGGGTCGAAGGTCGCTTTCTCGACGACGCGCGACGGCAACAGCGAGATCTATCAGGTAAACGCCGACGGCACCAATCCTGTGCGTCTGACAAACAATCCGGCGGGGGATGTGCACCCGTACTATTCGCCCGACGGCGCTTCGATCGTCTTTACGAGTAACCGCGACGGCAACGACGAAATCTACAAGATGAACGCCGACGGCACGAACCAGTTGCGTCTGACAAACGAGAGCGCCTCTGACCGTATGCCGGCGTTTTCGTCTGACGGGCAGAAGTTAATATTCGTGACGGATAGGCTGGGCAGCTCGAGCAGCCACCGGCTGTTTACGATGAATGCGGATGGTACGAACCAGCAAGTGATCTCGAACATCGACGGAGTCTATTTCCGCCCGTCCTATAGGCCGGACGGCTCGAAGATCATATTCGGTTACGGACAATTTTTTGGGATGGCGGACATCTGGACGATGAATGCCGACGGCACCGGTCGAACCATCCTTCTTTCCGGGCGCGTGGAAAACCCAACGTATTCACCCGACGGTGCGAGAGTGGCTTACAAATGCTGCGGGAATATCGAGCAGGACATAAACGGGATCCACGTCAATGGAGCGCGCATCACCAGCAGTCTCAGTGATGATTGGCCCACTTGGCAGCGGATCTTCGCGCCGCGGCGGACGGCGTTTGATTTCGACGGAGATGGGAGCGACCCTTCGGTGTTCCGGCCGTCTGATCGCGTGTGGTATCTGCTTCGCTCTCAAGCGGGATTTACGTCAACTCAATGGGGACTATCGACAGATGTAATCGTGCCAGCCGACTACGATGGCGATCTCAAGACCGACA
>JANMUW010000273.1:0-6822 GCA_031392105.1 Acidobacteriota bacterium
GTTACGCATCAACATTAGTCAAACAGTCGTCCGGATTGGGGATTTGGGAATTGGGAATTGGGATTTACTGCCTGTCCGAAATCCGTCATTCCAAATCCCAGTTCCCAAATCCGAAATCCCAAATCCCAAATCGCTAAGCCGGGGGTTCTGACAAAGCCGGTTCGTTCTTCTTTGCGGACCGATGTTTTAGGAATTCAATAAGCGGCGGCAGCAGCGAAAGAAAAACGACAACGATAACAACTTTTTCGATGTGATCTTCGAGCTTGATTCCCAGAGCGCTTTCGATCACGCCTCCGAGAAAGTAACCGGCAAGCACCATACTTGAGATCCAAAGTGCTCCGCCGATAATGCTGAACGTCAAAAACTTCGCGTAGGGCATTCCGGTCGCGCCCACGACCATCGGTGCAAAAGTTCGAACGATCGGCATGAACCGCGCGAGTATGACGGTCTTGACGCCGTACTTTTCAAAAAAGTGCTTGGCTTTTTCGACTCGGCTTGGCTTAAAGATGAATGAGCTTTCGCGATTGAAAAGCGTCTTGCCCATAAAGCGTCCCGTCCAATAACCCGTGCTGTCGCCGATAACAGAGCCGAGGAAAAACGCTAGCATGACGAGATAGACGTTGAGCTTTTCAGCCGCAGCGAAGAGTCCCGAAACAACGAGCAGGGAATCACCGGGCAGAAAAAAACCTACGGCGAGACCCGTCTCGGCAAAGATCACGAACCAAAGCCCGAAATAAACCCACGGACCGAGCATTGCGAGCATCCAGTCGATGAGGAATTTAGGATTGAGATAATCCTTGATCTGATAAATAAGGTCTAAAACTGAATCCATAATGAAGAAAACTTCTTTTCGAAAAAACTAAAAACTTAAAAGTAAGAACTGAAAACGGCGGAATGTAAATTTTCAGCTTTCAGTTTTCACTTTTCACTTTGTCCGAATCCATCAATCTTTCTTTCCGTCCCATCCATGGCTTCCAATCAACGGAACAAACGCACAAGGTCCAAAATTCTCAGTCTCGAATCCCTTCTCAGTCCGGGTGACCCGGACAAGCATCTGGGTTTTCTGATCGGAGCCGATCGGGATGACCATACGTCCGCCTATCTCGAGTTGTTTTACGAGAGGCTCCGGGACCGCAGGTCCGCCGGCAGCAACGAGAATCGCGTCAAATGGCGCGTAAACCTCCCATCCGTTCGTTCCGTCGTCACAGCGGTATGAAATGTTGCGAAAGCCGAGAGCCAGCAACTTGGCTTTTGCCTCCGTCGCAAGAATTTGTAATCGCTCGACCGCAAATACCTTTCGAGCGACCGTAGCGAGGATCGCAGTTTGATAACCGGAGCCGGATCCGATCTCCAAAACACGTTCGCGGCCTTTGAGCTCGAGCAGCTCCGTCATCCGTGCGACGATAAAAGGTTGAGAGATCGTCTGACCGCTTGAGATGGGAAGGGCATTGTCCTTGTACGCTTGCGATCGCAAGGCGTCCGGAACAAAAGCATGACGCGGTACATTGTTCATTGCTCCCAGCGCCGTTTCGTCCGCGATCTTGTAATGATTGCGGAGATGTTCGACCATCCGCGCACGTGGAATTTCGAAGCCGTCGGAGCTGTTTGATTTTGGGGCAAGGCCGTTCATTATTTATTTGCGAATTTCGATTTTCGATTTGCGATCGCGCCGTGTTCCTAATCGAATCGCGGCAGCCGGTTGCTGACAATACCGAGATCGACAATCGAAAATCGAAATTCGCAAATCATTCTTCCCAATTCTTCATTCCTTCGATCGCCGCGTGGTTGGTGAGATCGCTCCGCATAGGCGTGACGGAAACATATCCCTCGTCGATCGCCTCGAAGTCAGTACCGCCCGCCGCACGAAAGCCTTCGCGAACTTCGCCGATCCAATAGTACGGCTTGCCGCGCGGATCGATATGCTCACTGATCACCGGCCTCGCTTCCTTGAATCCCTGTTTGGTGACACGAATTCCTTTCGGTTGGCCCTTTGGAACGTTTACGTTCAGCAGCGTCCAGTCGGGAATTCCTTCGGTTAGAGCCTTTCGCGTGACATCGATCGCCACTCGAGCCGATTCGGTAAAGTCATGGCTGCGAGTTGCGACAAGACTGAACGCGATCCCGGGAACACCGAGGATCGTCGCCTCCATAGCGCCGGCGACCGTTCCGGAATATGTGGCGTCGTCTCCGAGATTAGCTCCGTGATTTATACCGGAGACGCATATGTCGGGGCGATCACCGTTAGCTAAGATCCGATTAAGTGCGAGAGTAACGCAGTCGGTCGGCGTGCCGTCGATCGTCCAATGCCGATCGTCGATCTGCCGTATTCGGAGCGGCCGTGCGAGCGTCAAACTATGCGACGCACCGCTCATCTCCGATTCGGGTGCGACGACATACACTTCTCCGATCTCGTTCATTGCAGATTCGAGAGCTTCGATGCCTTCGGAGTGAATGCCGTCGTCGTTCGTGATCAATATGCGAGGTCTGTTAGAAGCCATCTGTTGTTAGTTGAAAAGTAAAAACGTTTAAAAGTAAAAAAGTGAAAAAGTGAAATGCACGAGAGCCTACACTTTTCCACCTTTTCACTTTAACGTTTTACTCTTACCGGGGTCCGCCGCCCATGGGCCTTGGCGATGTATTCATCGGCCGCTGCTGGCGAAAACGTCGGCGATTGCGCTTACGCGCGTTTACCGATTTGAGCTTTGCCTTCTGTCCCGGCGGGATGAAGTGAGCATGTTTTTTCAAATCCTTGATGATCTCTTCGGAGATCACTTTGCGTTTGAACCGGCGCAGTGCGCTTTCGATCGATTCGTTTGCATTAACTGAAATATAAGCCATTTATTTGTCTCACCTCCTCTCGGCGAAGATTTTCGCCATGAAAGCGAACTGTCATTAAAGCACTTTTACAGGCCAAAAGACAAATCGCCTAAGGCAATCGGGCCCTTAGGGGTTTCTCAACGGAACTGCCAGCAAGTGTCCCTGATACACAAACAGGAGCTTGTTTTCGTCCTCGCTGACCCAAATATCCGAGCTTCTTAACCGAATTTCCGGCAGTGTCCGGACCGGAACAAATGAAAAAGACTTCTCGGTATATAAGCCTACTTCAGTCGATTTTGCTACAGGATCGTAGATCGCTACCCAAACCGCGCCCGCGGTTGATGAACTTTGCGGGAGCCGATACGACCGCTCCTCGATCGGGCGAAAATCTCCTTTTACGGGTTTGACGACGCCTCGGGCCAGATCAACCAAGTAGTATTGTGGAGCGCTCGATACCGCACTTTTTGCCTTAACGACGATATCGGCCCGATACGGTTCACCCTCGGATGTCGGGTCGCTTTCCGCATCGCTTCTCGTTGGACCACTGTAGACCAGTACCATCCCATGCGACGGAACAAATGCGATCGGCTGAAGGGCGTCAGTCGTCGGAAGGTTGACCGGGAACTCCTGCCCGGTCTGAAGATTCACCCGTACCAGCGTCTTAAGCTGGTCCTTGCCTGTAAACTTTGTCACAGCGACCCATCGTTTGTCGGGCGCGACAACTGCGTTCTCGTAAGAGCCTTGACGTATTAGAACCGGCTCGCCGGATTCTTGAGCTCTGAAAAGTCCACCCTGGTATCGGTTAGCATAGATTCCGCCGTACACGGTCCTCGCATCAAACGAACGAAAGAAATTCCAGCGGTAGGCCGCCGGCATTTTCCCGAGCATTGGCAGCAGATTTATTTCGGTCGGCTGTTCAACCACGGCCCCGACCTTGCCCTTCTCAAGCGTCCGCCATGACAACTCCTTTCCAATCGCTTCGACTCGAAGCTGTTGTTGCCGTTGGAATATTTGCGCGCGTCGCGATACCTCCTCGTCCTCGTCATCATCTTCGATATCTGCTTCACGCTCAGTCTTGAACTTCTCGGCAAGCTCCTTCTCTATGGTCTCCGCAAGCGCCGTATCGGAAACTAATAATCGTAGGTCGTCGCCCCTCTTCCATCCAGCGTGGACCGGGAACTTGCTGTCGGCCAGCAAGACTTCCAAACCATTGATCTTTTCCGCAAGCCGATAGCTCAACTTAAGATCGCCCTTAGTCTTGAATGATTCGAAATGCTCGCCGACCGCTCTAAGTTCGGGCCCGGGCTGATAACCCGCGGTAAAGATCCTTCGACCTCCGTCGCGGCCGAGCAAAATGAACTCAAAAGACGGGCAGCCGTGGTCGCACCCTTGAAGCGTCGGCGGGAGGGCATCGATCTTGTTGGCGAGGATCGAATTGTAGAGATCTTTGTATTCTTTTTCGGTCAGCTCGCGACTCCACGAACGGGCAGTGTCGTCATAAAACGTGTATTCAACCTTGTCCTTATAAACTCGAACGACCTGTTGTCCGCTCCGGTCTTCCGGCAGACGCGCGAATATCGCGATGAGTTTCTTTTCCTCCTTTATTTCCGTCTGAAGCTTCGATTCGAATTCCCGCAGATTTGGCTGCAAGCTGGCGTAGGACCGGGTGTTCACCGTTTGAAACAGTGTCTGCAACATCGAGCTGGTTTCGAGTTTCTTGGGATCGGGAACGAACGCCGCGTGGGCTCCCAACAATCGCGCTTCGCCCGGATGTTTCGCCAACACCAACCGGCGGGCCTCAAGGCTGTCTTCGGATTCGAGATATCTTTCGGCCGCAAGTTTCAGCAAAGCGTTTGGATGATTGAGCATTCGCCCAATTTCACTGACCGGCAGCTTTGCCCTCAGGAGCCTTGCACAGCCGAGCATTGCAACCTGCGATTCAATGTCGTTGCCGCCAATAATGCTTAGAAACTCGCTATCACTTTCTTGCAGACACGCACCGATGGCACGAACGGCGCCGCTCGCCGAACCCAGGCTGGCCAACTCGTTCGGTATCTTCTCGCGTACCTCTGAACGCTCTGCGAGCAAACTTAAAATATTGTCCAGGTCTGCTTCTCCCGTGCGCAGTCCTCGCACCTGTTCCAGATATATGGGGCGGCCCTTCCAACCGTTAATTATTTCTGCGAGACGAATCGAAACTTCAGGGTTTCGTTTTCGCAGGAACTTAGCGCGTTCTATCGCCCGTGTCGCGAGCCCTTCGCTCGGTTCGTCCGCATCCGCCAGGGCCTTTCCGATAATCACTTCAATGGAAACGCCCGGTGTTTTCGTTGAGATCGGGCCTTCCTCTTCGTCCTCTCCCGCATATTCCCGATACGCCTCGCGTTCGATCGCCTCGCGTCCATCTTCAGTCGATGACATAACTGCGTACGCCTCGACGTCAGTCATCTGCTCATCCGCGGAAAGCGCTCCACAAGCAACAAGAGCGTCAATGACCAACTGCCTCACTTCTCCGGAAGTTTTTGATAAGAGCGAGCGCAATGTACCAGCCGTACGCGGGTCTTTTCTCCGCGCAAGGGCCGTCACGGCTGCGGACCAGTCATCGTCTTGCTCGTTCGACAGGACGGTGATCAATGCGGGTATCGCACCAGCGATATCATGTTCGCCGAGTGCTTCTATTAGGCTCCGTCTCTCTGAAGTACGAGACGGCTTTGCCCACGTAGGATCGGAGACCCACGGTAGAAGCGCTTCGATGATCGACTTTTCGTCCGTATAAATGTGCATCAGATTCCGGGCGGCGGCAGATCTGACAGCTTTGTTATCGCTTTTCACCATCATTAGAAAGCGATCGATCCACTCTTCGTCGGTGGCCGAAGCGTTCAATAGCGTCGTCATCCCCGTATTACCGTTTTCCTGTATCGCCAGAAGTGTTTCGTCCGCAAACAGCGATATGTACCAGGTGTCTCGGCCGTCCCAGTCGCCTCCATCCACGAGCGCGTCCATTGCCAGATCTCGTTGCGACCACCGGGCGGAGCGATCTTCGACGACTTTCTGTAATTTGCTCCGATACGTTTCCGTGTCGGTAGAGTCGTTTACCGCTAGAGCATGAGAATACCGGGCCCAGTACGCGAGGATCTGCGAGTGTGGGTTCGATCCGTCGAACTCGAGTCGTTCGACGTGTGGCCTTGCCGCGTCCCAGTCAAGCTTAGCAAGCGATCGCAACGCAACCTGATTTTCGTTGGAGACGTAATCGTTTCGGTCGCGGATCTTTCGTACAGTTTTTGAGAGCTCGGTAACGCCGTCTGGCGTATTGTTTGTCAGCCACCGTCCCAACAAGGGAGCTTGGCCACGATCCTCTGAACCTTCCTCAGCAAGAAGGGATCTGTGTATTTCGCGAATCCGATCAGCGGTCGCTTTATCGGTCGGGAACCCTCCAAGATAATCGCCTATCTGGGCCGGATTTTCTTTAAAGTGATCCAGCAATCGCTCAGCCGTTCGCTCCGACATCGGTCGCCGGTAGGAGATCTGCGATGGTTCGTAACGCTTAGCCTTCCAGTACGCCAACAGATCTTCGAGGGGGGCATCGTCAGCCGGCATGTTTTTCCAGCGATAGAATTCGGACGCTCGTTCTGGAGTCGCCGCGTCCGTTGTCGGCGGAGGCCCTCCGGGTGCGGGAGCGGGCAGATCGAGCAAACGCTTTAGCAAAGGTTCCGCCGTTCGCGACTGCGGGAAAGCGCTATTTAAATACAGGAAGAACACAAAGAGAGTGAGAATTGTGAAACGCATAGGGAACTCCGAGGGGTTTGTGCCAAAGGAAATTATAGCCAGTTAGTATTAATCGACAAGGAAAATGTTGTCCCGCTGAGAAAATATTCGAACCAAAAAAGCCTCGCTGGAAAACCAACGAGGCTTGTATGCTGTGTGGCTACCGGTTAGCCTCTCAGGCTCAACACGCTTCCCAACAATAAACTAACTAAGTCGACATCACCGCCATCCGCTAAATCGTAT
>JANMUW010000280.1:0-6686 GCA_031392105.1 Acidobacteriota bacterium
CTGTCCGACCATTTTCGGGTTGATATGGAAACTGTCGGGTACGATCGAGATCTTTTCGGATACCTGCTGCAACACTTCCACTGGAGCACCTGTTTCCAGCACCGCGGATCCGTCTTCGTCCGGAACGTTAGCCGGCAGTGACGTTTTCTTCGGCTTGACCTCGGTGGCGATCTGCTTTGCCCGGGCGAGAATACCTTCGTACTTCTCGATGACCGCATCTGTCATCTGTTTCAGATCGTCCTCCGTGATCACGGCATCCCGGATAAGATGCTGGGCATAAAGATGTCGAACACCGGGGTGAGCTTTGACGCGGGCGTACATCAGCGGCTGTGTATAGCTTGGCTCGTCGCCTTCGTTGTGACCAAGCCGACGAAATCCGACGAGGTCGAGCACTACGTCCTTATTAAATTGTCGGCGGTAATCGAGAGCGATCTGCATCACGCGGAATGCCGCTTCAGGGGAATCTCCGTTGATGTGAAAGATCGGTATCTGCGTGATCTGCGCCGCGTCGGTCGAGTAGATCGAGCTTCGAGCGTTCTCGACCCCGGTCGTGAATCCGATCTGATTGTTGATGACGATATGGATCGTGCCGCCGGTGCGATATCCGGGAAGGTTCGCGAGCTGCAGCGTTTCCATTACGATACCCTGGCCGGAGAATGCCGCATCGCCGTGAAGCAGCACGGGCAGAACTTTCAAGTAAGCTTCTTCGCGAGTGTGCTCTTCACCATTTCGAAAATCATCCTGGCGCGCACGCGCCATTCCTTCGACGACCGGGTTGACAAACTCGAGGTGGCTCGGGTTACACGAAAGTTGGATCTTAAGATTCCGACCGCTTTTTGTCGTCTTGTTTCCGACGGCGCCCTGATGATATTTCACATCGCCTTCGTCGGCCGGGAAGTCCGGATGCGACGTTCCCTCGAACACAGTAAAGATACGTTCCGCCATGTCGCCGGTTGTCGCATCGCCGATAATATTCGACAACACATTCAGACGGCCGCGATGAGCCATGCCCATATAGATCTCGTCGACACCGCGTTCCGATGATCCTTCGACAAGCTGATCGAGCATCGGGATGACGGTCTCGCAACCCTCGAGCGAAAAACGTTTCTGGCCCAGATACTTTTTGTGCAGGAACTGTTCGAACTGCTCGGCCTCTATCAATTTCTGAAGAAGCTCTTTTCGCAATTCAGGTGCGAGGGGCTGTGTGTCGACAAAATTCTCGCGGACGCGCGTCCGGATCCATTCTTTTTCTTCCTTGCTCTGGATGTGACGATACTCGATACCGACCTTGCCGCAATACGCCTTCTGCAGAATATTCAGAATGCGGCGAAGCGTCGCGGTCTTTTCGCCATGCAGGCCGCCGGTTATGAATTCACGATCGAGGTCCCAGATGGTCAGCCCAAAATTCTCAAGCTCGAGATCGGCTGAGCTCTGTGATGTCATGTTCAACGGATCGATATCGGCAAGCAGATGGCCGCGAATTCGATACGCGTTGATGAGCTGAAGTACGTTGGCCTGCTTCTCGGCTTGCTCGCTAAAACGGTCGCCGCCAAGCAGACTTGGGTTGTAATCCTCCGCCCAACGAAGGGGCGGATAATTTATCCCGAGATCCAAAAATACCTGATTGTAAAATTCGTGTTGTCCGATCAGCAGCTCATGAATTCGCGCGAGGAACAGACCGCTTTCCGCACCCTGGATCACGCGGTGATCGTATGTGCTCGTGATCGTGAGGGTCTTGCTGATGCCGAGTTGACTGAGCGCACCGGCTGTCATTGCCTGATACTCCGCCGGATACTCGATCGCACCCGTCGCGATGATCGCGCTTTGGCCTGACATCAGACGCGGATTTGAAGCGACGGTTCCGATCGTCCCGGGATTCGTCAGCGAGATCGTCGTCCCTTGAAAGTCCGCGATCTCGAGTTTTCCGTCTCGAGCTTTTTTAACCTGATCGTTGTACGCGGCGAAAAACTCGGCAAAGTTTAATTTTTCGCAGCCCTTGATGTTCGGGACGAGCAGACTGCGAGAGCCATCCTTCTTCTCGACATCGATTGCGATCCCGAGGTTGATACTGTGGTTCTCGATCCTCGACGGAGCTCCGTTCACTACACCGAAGCCGTTGTTCATCGCCGGATATTCTTTCGCCGCACGCACGATCGCCCAGCCGATGAGATGCGTGAACGATACCTTGCCGCGGCCGGCCTCTAGCAAACGTTCATTTATGATCCGGCGATTTTCTTCAAGAAGTTTGACGGGAATGTTGCGGAAGCTTGTCGCGGTCGGAACCGTGAGGCTCTGCTCCATGTTCTCGACGATCTTTTTCGAAGCTCCGGTGAGTGGCCTTGCCTCTGACCCCGAGGGAACCGCGGTCGCCTTCGGCTCAGGCGCGGCCGGCGGAGTCGAAACCGGACGCGCCGGTTCTGCCGGCTCGGTGGCTCGGGCTCGGGATGTTTCGGAAGGCTTCGCCTCTGCGGCCGGACTTCCGCCGTTTAGTAGTTCGCTAAAGTATGCCTGCCAGGACTCGTCGACGGAGTTCGGGTCAGTCTGAAATCGTGCCAGCAGGCCTTCGACATAGCTTGCATTCGCACCGAAATTTTCCGCAATAAAGGCCGATATGTTTGTATTTTTCTCGCTCACAGTGTGTTTTTACAACCTCGTGTAAGCGATTATTTTAGCTTACTCGGGCGGAAATGAGTAAGTGAGTGAGGGCGTTTTGGCGATCCTCTGTTCCGTGTCTTCCGTGGGTTCCGTGGTTGCTATAGTAGGTGACCACGGAACACACGGAAGACACGGAAAGACCGCTCAGGAGCGACGCGGTCCACGAATAACTTTTAGCGAATTGAAGGTGTTTAAGCGGAAGCGTTTGACTTGCTATCGGCTTTCTCTGGTTCGGGCGAATCAGCTGCGGCAGCCTTTTCGAGGTCGAGCTTGATGGCATCGAGGATGCCGTTGATAAATTGCGTAGCTTCAAAGGTCGAGAAGCGGCGGGCGATCTCGAGGGCTTCGTTTATGACGACTGTGTGCGGTGTGTCTTCGTAAAGGAATTCGTAAACTGCGAGACGAAGGACATTCCGATCGACCACCGCCATGCGCTCGATCCTCCAATGTTCGGCGCGGGTCCTGATCCGGTCGTCGATCAAATCGCCGTGCTTGATCGTACCCAGAACCAGATTGTTCGCGAAAGCTCGAGTCTTCTCGTCAAACTCACCGTCGCCGAGTTCATTCCAATATTCGTCGGTCGAAAACTCGAGCGAGTCTTTTACAACGTCGGCGGCGAACAACATCTGCAAAGCGCATTCGCGCGCTTTCCGGCGAGTTCCCGAACTCTTTCCTTCCTTTTCAAACGACATGCGGAAAAACCTTGTCCTGACCCTTGCTCTTATTATCACTTTCGCGGCCCGCCATTTCTGCATAGAGATTTACGATCTCCACAGCAGACATTGCCGCTTCGTAACCTTTGTTGCCAGATTTCACGCCGGAGCGATTTATAGCCTGTTCGACGGTGTCGGTCGTAACCACGCCGAAGACAACCGGAATACCGGTTTGCATACCGGCCTGAGCGATCCCGCTCGCAGCCTGTCCGGCGACGTAATCAAAATGCGGCGTCTCGCCCCGGATGACCACGCCGATCGCAATAACGGCGTCGAAGTCACCGCTCTGCGCGGCCTTGAGCGCGGTCAACGGAAGCTCGAACGAACCCGGAACTTTAAAAACCTCGACCGCACTTTCCTCTGCACCGGTGCTTTCCAGAGCATCGAGCGCACCTTCAAGGAGCTTCGAAGTCAGAAAATCATTCCAGCGACTGACCACGATCGCGAATCGAAAGCCCTTTGAATTCATGCGGCCTCGGTGAACTTTTGGTTGCAAACTCATTCTCTCGGCAAGATGGCTTGCCTCGAACAAGTATAGGAACCCAGTCGTCGGATGACAAGGGAAAAAAGCCGATGGATAGCGGTAAGCGGTAAACGGTAAGTGGTAAGTGGTGAGTTCGTCTGGATAACTTGAATCCGTTGTTCTCAGGGACCGTTTACCACTTACCGCTGTCTACAGGTATCCTGTCATTTAGAAGGCCATGCACGAAGCCATAATCGAAACCGAAGAAACCCTCGTCATCGAGACGCCTGAGCGGGTGCCGCTCGCGTTCGCTCTGGCGTCGATCGGCAATCGTTTTCTTGCGGCCGCGATCGACCATTTCATTCAATATTTTTCGATCGGGGTCGTAGTTTGGATATTTCTCACGGTTGCCGGCATTGGCAGTGAAGAGACCGGAATGCTCGACGAGATCCGGCGTGAGGCCCCGAAGTGGTTGATCGCGATAATGATCTTCGTCCTGTTCCTGCTATTCGCCGGCTATTTTATTTTCTTTGAATGGTTTTGGGATGGTCAGACACCAGGAAAGCGGCTTCTGAAGTTGCGCGTCATCCGCGAGGACGGACGGCCGATCACGCTTTGGGAAGCGATCGCGCGAAATCTGTTGCGGGTTTTTGACGCCACGCCTGGATTCCTGCTGCCGATATATTCAGTCGGACTGATCGTGATCTTCCTCAGTAACCGCGATCAACGCGTCGGCGATATTTTTGCGGGCACGGTAGTCATCAGGGAGCGTACCGACGAAGCTCCGACGTTCGACGAAACATTCTCAAATCCCATCGCTGACGCAGCCTTCAGACGTGTTCAGAAGCGCACAGAATTCAACGCTAATGTCATGATCCTTTCGGGGCCTGAGGTCGAAGTGATCGAAAGCTTTCTTCGACGGCGTTGGGACCTGACCGAGCGCCAACGCATTTGGATGGCGTGGCGTATAGCCCTGCCCCTGATGTATAAGCTCAAACCCGACTACGATCTCGCGACCTTTTCATACGAAGGTTTTCTCGAGGAGATCCTGCATCGCTATCACGCGAGACAGCGGTTTCTGAATTAGTCGTCGACCCACTCTTCCGCTTTTGCGAAAAGGCCGCCAGCAACCTCCGGGGATATTTTGCCGCCCAGTAACTCGACCGCCCTCGAAAGGACTGGATCTCGACGCTTGCTGATGTCCTCGGCGGTCGGCAAGATCGTCTCATCCGGAGTAACGCCGATGTGCTCGATGCTCTTTCCGTCCGACATGATCACGTCCGCATTCGTAATACTTGCGGCGTAATAGATCTCCTTGTTGATACCGGCTGTCATCGTGAATGGATACGAGATCGATTGCATAACCGCACCTGCCGACGTGTCACCCAGGATAACGCCGCGTTTCTCGAGCTGTACAAGCCGAGCAAGTATCTCCGACGCCGATCCGGATTCATGATCGATCAGGACAACCAACTTGCCAGGGAAGTGATCTTTACCGCGGGTCTTGATCAACATCGGCTCGTTCTCTTTCTTCTTTTCTTCGCGCCCCTTGCGGTCGGCTACCTTCATGTCCTTGTCAAACAGGAAACCGCCTAATTCTTCGAGAGTTTTTACATATCCTCCACCATTGCCCCGTAGGTCGATGATCAAACTCCGGCCTTTCTTAACCTCGTTGTTGATGATCGTCGCGATCTGGGCCGGGTCGATTGAGAACGACATCATCTTCCAGATCACGATGTCGCCGGCTCTTACAAAATAGTGCGCCGGCCTGCTCGCGTCGTTGTCCATCTCTCGAAGCAGTTCGTTCACATCGGATTGGCTGGTAAGATCCAAAGTTCGACTTTTGGTTTTCACCTTGGCCGAAAACTGAATGTCCGACGGAGCCTCGGCTCCGGGATGAACTACCTGGAGGCGCAGCGAAGCTCGCGGGCTTAGCGTGTAGAAGTAGTACTCCATCTTCCAGAGCTCTTTTCGATTCGGCTTGAAGCCTTCGAAAGTGAGAATCTCGTCGCCGGCTCTTAGACCCTTAGCTTCAGCGTCGCTCTTCGGCTTTACCGAAGTTATAAAAGCTCTCTCCCCGACCATTTTCATCCGAAATCCGTAGAGGACGTCCACCGTTGTCTGGGGAGGAAGAAAAAAGAGATGAGAATCGTTAAAATCCACTAAGACCTGAGCGATGACGGCATAGGCCTGGCCCACGGACGTCACGGCATCCAGACGATCATTTGCCTTTTTGAATCGAGCATCCAGATCGATTCCGTGGTACGTCGCATCGTAATAGTTTTTCTTGACCGCGTTCTTGAGGTTGCCTAGTATCTCTTTCATTCGCTCGCGCTCGATACGGTCGAACGTCTGGGAAAAAATACCGGGTGCCAGGAAGAGCGCGACAATGAGAGTCAATAACAAGCGACGTAGAAATAGAATTGTCATAGTGTTAGATGGAGCGATCGGTCCGCAAGCCATACAGATGTAGTTGCGAGCCCAGCGGATGCCCATTATATTAATATTTCAGCTTCCATCCTCGATGCAAGCGCGGGGTTCACGACCCATTTGTGAATAAGTCTGGGAGCGATAAGTCTTAAATGATTAAACGAAATATCCTGGTAACGGGCGGTGCCGGATTTATAGGCTCGCATTTAGTCGACTCTCTTCTCGCAGAAGGCCGCTGGGCCGTTACTGTGGTCGATGATCTAAACGATTTCTACTCGCCTGAGATCAAGCTGGCGAATATCGAGTCGGCAAAGGGAAGTCCAAATTTTGAGTTTATCGAACTGGATATACGCAACAGCGAAAAGTTGCGCGAAGTTTTCGACCGGAACGAGTTCGACTGCATAGTTCATCTGGCGGCGCGGGCG
>JANMUW010000344.1:0-3798 GCA_031392105.1 Acidobacteriota bacterium
AGCTGCGCGAGCGGCGTGTCGCGCGTGACGCCCGGCCCGGCGAGGAAGAGCCATGTTTCTTTCCCGAGCTTCCGCGCGTGGAGAAATTCGTATTGGGTGTAGGAGCAGCGGCCGAAGTCGGGGTCGGGCGTGGCGGCTCCCGCGTGCTCGTGGCTCAGGGCAAAACGCGTGAAGCCCTCGCATTGCTCAACACTATTACCGGACCCGGCTCTGAGATCGTCGAACTCAAGAATCAGATCCTCGCCGCATCGACAACCGATATTGCCGAACTGGAGAAGCGGCTAGAATCGGATCCTAAGAGCGCCGTTGTCCTGTCAAAGCTCTGCACCGCCTTTCGAGTTGGCGATCCCGCGAAAGCTCTCGAGTACTGCCGGAGAGCATCGGAGGCGGATCCGAATAGCGTGCAGCCCGTTGTCGGCTACGCCGCGGCCCTTGTCCAGGGAAAGCGTTACGACGACGCGATCGTTGTTCTTAGAAGATTGCTGACAATCGCTCCGGACAATTCGACGGTGCGGGCGAATCTCGCGACGGCGCTTTTTCAGTTGAAAAGGTATCCGGAGGCAAAGGCAGAATTTCGCTGGCTGACCGATCACCAACCCGAACGGGCCATGGCATATTACTTCCTGGCGATCACTCACGATCAGCTCTCAGAGTTCCCGGACGCTGCAGCGAACTATCAGCAATTTCTTCGTCTCGCGGACCCTGAATCGAGTAAACTGGAAATCGAAAAAGTTAATTTACGTTTGCCCGTTGTGCAGAAGTTTATCAAGGAAGGAAAAGGGAAAAAGCGTGGCTGACAAGTCAGAAATACGAAAGCTGTCCGGATCGTCTGCTTGGACGAATTCCGCCGCAAAGCTAATTTTCGTTGTCATTGTCCTAATGGCCGGATTTGCGAGCTCTTCTGGACAGCGCGTCATCGACGACGACCTCGCCCCGCCGCCGTTAAAGCTCCTCAGCCAGGATGAAAAGACAAAGCTGGCGGGAGAAGTGGAAGTAAAAAAACGGACCAAGTTGGGACTGCAACTTATGGATGCCCGGCTGAAGCTGGCCGAGACTTCTTATGCGGCCGAGAATTATGACGAGATGTTCGTTCACCTCGGAGGCTTTCACGGACTGATGGACAACATGTTGGAATTTCTGAACAACAGCGATAAGGACAGCGGCAAGGTCCTCAGCAATTTTAAACGCTTCGAAATAGGCATTCGAGCGTTTACGCCGCGGCTCCAGATGATCCATTATGCTGTCCCGACTCGGTATGAGCAGTACGTTCGCAACCTGCTAAGGAATTTGAGACTGGCTCGTGCAAAGGCGATCGAGCCGTTGTTCGACGACACCGTGGTTCCGGATAAGAAACCGGGTTAGTAACTATGAAGTGTGAACTGTGACCCGTTAGCGGTTACGAGCTCCAAATTAATAGCTCACAGTTCATAGGTCATAGTTCACAGTTCACAGTTACCCTATGAGAGTTTTCATTATCACTACCGTCATCCTTCTGATGTTCGCAGCAACGTCGAACGCGTCTGCTCAGCGACGCGATTACATGACCGAGGCTGAGATCGAGCTTGTTCGCGACAGCCAGGATATCGATAAGCGTGTCGATGTGCTGTCGAAAATGATGGATCGACGATTCTCGGAGTTGGGCCTGGATGTAGGTGGTTGGAAAGCATCCGAAAAAGATAGCAAGCTCTGGGGCGACCCTCCCACTGGAACGCGCTCGCAGCTTTTGTATGACGTTCGTCAGCTTTTGCAGAAAGCGGTCGACGACGTCGATGACGTTGCCGAGCACAATGCAAACACGCTCACTCAGAATAAGACCGAAGGGCTGCTGTTTCCCGCTGCCGTGCGATCCCTTGCGGCGACTGCGAAGCGTTACCTCCCGGTGCTGAAATTAACTCTCGAAAAGACCGCGGACGAGCGCGACAAAGGCGTGATCATTACGTCGATCGGATTGTGCGAAGAGATCATCGATTCTGTGACGAACCTTCCGCCAGAGACGGTACCCGCGAAAAAGAAAGGTAAGTCGTAAGCGAAGAAGAAGGTAGGAGGTAGACGGTAGGAGGTAGAAGGTAGAAAGTAGAAGGTAGACGGTAGACGGTAGAAGGTAGAAGGTAGACGGTAGAAGGTAGAAGGTAGAAGGTAGAAGGTAGAAGGTAGACAGACGGCCTAGAGGTGTAAAAGATTTTGTGTAAATGGTCATCGATGTCCGGATGCGATAATGATCCGGTGGAGGAGAAGGAGATGGCCACAGAGAACGAAGAAAAGGTTTCGAAGAAGCGACGGCCGAGGCGAAAGCCAAGCGCGGAGGAGCGTGAGGCTGACGAGCTCATTGACAATTTGCTGAAAGACTATCGTTCGCCGGAAGAGGTGGTAGGCGAGGGCGGGCTGTTGCAGCAGTTGACGAAAAGGCTGCTCGAGCGAGCGCTCGGTGCGGAGCTAACAGATCACGTGGGGTACGAGAAGAGTGACCCGGCTGGCCGGAACAGCGGGAACTCGCGGAACGGGGTGTCGCGAAAGACGCTGAAGGGCACGTTCGGGACAATGCCGATCGATGTTCCGCGGGACCGGAACGCGACATTCGAGCCGAAGATCATCGGCAAACATCAGACGCGGTTTGAAGGGTTCGACGACAAGATAATCTCGCTGTACGCACGTGGGCTTTCGACGCGCGAGATACAGATGCATCTGGAAGAGATCTATCAGGTGGAAGTGTCGCCGGCACTGATCTCGACGGTCACAGAAGAGGTAATCGATGAGGTGCGTGCGTGGCAGAACCGCTCACTTGATGAGGTGTATCCGATAGTCTACCTCGATGCCCTGCAGTTCAAGGTCCGAGACACCGGGCACGTCCGCAATAAGGCGGTGTATCTGGCAATCGGGGTGAACCTCGAAGGATTCAAAGAGGTGCTTGGGATGTGGATCGCGCAAACCGAGGGGGCAAAGTTCTGGCTTTCCGTAGTGACAGAGCTTCGTAACCGGGGAGTGCAGGACATCTTTATCGCGTGCGTCGACGGGCTAAAAGGCTTTCCGGAAGCGATCGAGACGGTGTTTCCACAAACCCAGGTGCAGCTATGCATCGTGCATTTGGTGCGGCATTCGTTGAACTATGTCGGCTGGAAGGAGCGCAAGGAAGTGGCCCGGGATCTGAAGACGATTTACACGTCGGCCACCGAAGAAGAAGCCGAGATGCGGCTTGCCCAGTTCGAGGCGAAATGGGAGGCTAGGTTCCCCATGATCTCCAAAAGCTGGAGAGCGAACTGGGCTCGCGTGATTCCGTTGTTCGGACATCCGCCGGAGATCAGGCGCGTGATCTACACGACCAACGCGATCGAGTCGCTAAACATGTCGCTGCGTAAAGTGACAAAGACCCGCGGCTCGTTCCCAAACGATGAGGCCGTGCTCAAGTTGCTCTATCTCGCCCTCCGGAACATCGCGAAAAAATGGACGATGCCGATCCAGAACTGGAAGGCCGCCCTCAATCGGTTCGCGATCATTTACGAAGACCGCGTTCCGATCGACTGATAAAAACACGGCTATGGAAACCGTGGAAAAATCAAAAACATTTTTCCACCGTTCCCACAGCCGCTACTACTAGATAAAAAATGAAGAGGCAGAATAGAAACCAAGAACGATCATTTACACAAAAGATTTGACACTACCAAATATTCGAACCAAAAAAGCCTCGCTGGAAAACCAACGAGGCTTGTATGCTGTGTGGCTACCGGTTAGCCTCTCAGGCTCAACACGCTTCCCAACAATAAACTAACTAAGTCGACATCACCGCCATCCGCTAAATCGTAT
>JANMUW010000389.1:0-2983 GCA_031392105.1 Acidobacteriota bacterium
CTTTTCCGCCGAGCATTGCTACTGGCGGGCCGGAAGCCTCAAGAGTTTTTCGTAGCGACGTGCGAGAAGGGCAGGGTAACCGAGGAAAAGTTCATCGGCGCCTTCGCCTGTCAGAACCGCTTTGATTCCATTATCTCTTGCCAACTGAGCCACGCCGGCGAAGGGTATCGCATTCACGTGAATGACTATCGGGCAGTCGTAATGATACGTCGCGTGTGCCCAATCTCGCAGCATCATTTGGGGTTCGAACTTGTACTCAAATACCTCCTGATGCAAGTGCTTCGCTAAAACCTTGACGTCATCGAACTCCGAGTATTTTCCTACTACGTTTGCGGTGAACAGTTTTAGATCGGCGCTGCAGTTTGTCGCAATGGCCGACACCAGGCTCGAATCGATCCCGCCGCTAACGAATGCTCCTACCGGTGCATCGCTCACCAACATCCGTTTGATGCTGTCATTAAAAAGGTCATCAAAGTGCGCGACTACGCTTCCAGCGCTCTGCTTAGAAAGTGATCTGTGGAGGTCACTATCAAAATCTTCGAGTACGTCGTAATAGGTTGTCGATTTCGGTTGACCATGCGCGTTTATTTCCAAATACGTTCCGGGTTTCACGGACCGGAGTCCTTTAAAAAGGGTGTACTCGGTCGACTTCTCACCCATGTTGTTTACCGCAAGGAACGTGCGAATGGGATCGGGAGCCAAGTCCAAAGTTTGCGCGATGGCTTTGATCTCTGACGACCAATAGACTTCGCTCCCGGACTCGAGGTAATAGAGAGGCTTGATGCCCAACCTGTCGCGAGCTAAGAATACCGTGTCCCTCGACTTGTCATAGAATCCAAAGGCGAACATCCCTTGGAGCGCTTTGAGGCATTTTTCGATACCGTATTCTATGAGCGCGTGGTAGAGAACTTCCGTATCGGATGTGGTGGTGAAGACGATCCCAAATTCATCCTGCAGTCTGCTTCGAATTTCCTTAAAATTGTATATCTCGCCGCTGTAGGAAAGTAGATGGTCTTGATCGCCGAACGGCTGATTCGCGGCGTTTGACAGGTCTAAATGACTTAGCCTGTTGTGACTCATTGCAACTCGACCCGACGTCGAGAGTCCAAAATTATCCGGGCCACGATGCGTCATCGTCTGCCCCATCGATCGGACTATGTTCGAGTTAGGTGGTGTTCCGTTTTGAGAGTAGATTCCCGCTATTCCGCACATATTTATGGGGTACCGTCGACAAAACTCCTAATCGCCGCAGACATGCGTTCTCCGCAGTTGCCATCTGTAAAACCGCAAACGTGTTCGACAACCCATTTGCGTTCCTCCCGATGGAGCTCGGGCTTTTCGAGATAAATCTTTACTGCCGATTCAAGCTCGTCAAAGTCATTTACTAACCACACGCCGCCCGACTCGGCAATCGGTTTGAAATGTGGCCAACTATGGTTCACTTCTTTTATAAGCTGTTGATCGAATTGTCCCGGCTGCGGATCGAAATCGAGATTTACTACCGGCTTATCAAAAATAGAAGCGTCGACCGTCACGGTCGAAGAAAGATTTACGACAACCGCCGCGTGCCGGAATGTGTTGACCCACTCGGTTATCTGAGCGACGTCCTGCGTGCGTCTCGTGAGTTGCTTGCCGGCGTTCGTTGAGTCCTGGAGTTGAACACGCGGTCCAAAGACATCAAATAGCTCACGCATCTCGGCGTTGTCATGGATGGGGTGCGGCCTTACAAGAAGCTGTACGTTTCCAAGACTACCTTCTGAAACCTTCTTGGCGAGGTGAATGGCCCCATGGTGTTCTTTTAGAAAGTTAGGCGAACCAATCGCGTAGACGATGATCGGCAGTGCCGGGTCTATTTTTTGCTTCTTACAAAAGTCCTCGCGACTCTCGACGAAACGGTCCTGATAGAAAACGTCGAATTGCGGAGGGCCGACAACATAGATAGGTTTGCGACGAGAGTCGGGATAGAAGTTCAACAGCTCCTGCTTTACCTTTTCGTTCCAGACTATATACCCGTCGTACCCAAACACCATCCGATTCTTCGTGGTTACGTTGTCCCATGATGGTATGTAGGCGAGAGTTGGAATTCCGAACTTTCGGGCGGCGGCGTAGACGGCCGGCTGTTCGAATTGAAAAGGGCCGCTAATGACCAGGACGGACGGCCTGTTAGACCGAAATCTATTCTCGGTTTCATCCGAACGCGGATACGCCTGCAGAAGCTTTTCGAGGTTCCGCTCGATCGCCTGTTCCGACCGAAGCATTGCGAGTACTTTTGCCGGACCCTTGAGAACGCGGATCGAGAAAGGGTAATTCTTGTTTCGAACATGCTCCATCATGCTCAGCCGGCTGGCCGGCAGATATCTGTAATCCCAAACAAACTCATTCAGTCGCCGAAGATAGTTATGAGGTATTTCCTTGAATGCCCGAACCTCCGGAAATGGCTTGATCTCGACATCGGTACTTTCCCAACTCTGCCGCCCGTCTGCGTCCGAATACGAGGACGCCCAGATCTCAACATCGCCGGAACTCGCCAAGCCTGACAAGAGTCCGGTATGCAGATACACTCTGTCGACCAGCAAGGATGTCGAAAGCAGCAAGTACTTTCTCTTTCCTCCGCCGTCGGCGTTACCGTTTGAGACGATTACCGGATCCGAAGAGACGTTTCCGTTTACGCCGTTATTACTGTGGTCTGTCACTTTTGAGGAATTCGAAGAGCTCGTTTTTGTTCGGCGGATAATCCTTCAGAGACAAATTCTTTGGGAAATCGAATGAGGTCTCTCGACTGCGACGCCGGCGACGTATACATACAGGTGAACATCAATCTATCTTTGCTTCGGGCTTCGCCACCCTTGTGGTATCCGCGAGTATCAGCAAAAATAATCGTCCCTTTTTTGCCCGTACAGACCTTCCACTTCTCCCGCGGATAGACCTTCTCCATCTGATCATCAGTTGTTCGGCGAACATTCCCTTCCATGATGAACTCGGG
>JANMUW010000426.1:0-5439 GCA_031392105.1 Acidobacteriota bacterium
GAGCTTCGACGCTTCTTCCGCGAAGGAATGATGAACGAAGAGGGAGAAGAGGTCTCGCCACGGATCCTTAAACTGCGTATCAAGAAGTTGGTCGAAGAAGAAGATTCCAAGAAACCTATGACGGACGAACAGATAGCAAAGGTTCTGAGTAAGGAGGGAGTCAAGCTCTCACGCCG
Source organism: Acidobacteriota bacterium (assembly GCA_031392105.1). GTDB lineage: Bacteria > Acidobacteriota > Blastocatellia > Pyrinomonadales > Pyrinomonadaceae > OLB17. The sequence continues at coordinate 177 of JANMUW010000426.1, forward strand.
AACTGTCGCAAAGTACCGCGACCAAATGAACATACCCGGTTCACGAGAACGGAAGACCGTAATTTAGCAGTAGTCTTACAATACTTGTTCTTTGAACTTCAGCTTTATAAAGGGGGAATTTTATGAAATTTGAATACACGGGACGCCATATCGACGTAACACCCGCGCTGCGTTCGCATGTTGAGAATCATTTTGAACGCATCGATCATCTCTTCAACGGCAAACCGGCAAAGGTGCACGTGATCATTGAGGTCGAGCGCGGTCGCCATCGCTCTGAGATGGTGCTGAACTGGCGGAATGATGTGTTGACAGCAACCACGAGCAATTCAGACATGTATCAATCCCTGTCCCAAACGATAGATAAGATCGAGAAGCAGGCTCTGAAACTCAAGAACAAAGTTATTGATAAATCTCACCGCGCCAAGCGTGCGACCAATATTGTCCCCAATCCGAACGATGTGAAGCCCGAGCCTTCGACCCCGCGCGTCATTAAAACCAGGCGTTATGCCGTCAAGCCCGTAACGGTAGATGAGGCGGCAATGATGCTTTCGGATGAGCGTGATGGTTTCCTTGTGTTTCGCAACGCGGAGAATCAAAAAATATCGGTAATTCACACACGTAAGGATGGCAACTACGGCCTGATCGAACCCTGACTTCTGAATGCACGACGACTCCGTGATTGAATCTCAACCCGCAACTACTTCCGGGAAATCTCAGTTGCATGCCGTACTGGTTCGCGTTTTCGACACCGGCGTTTTATTGATCGGCGAATCTGGTATCGGTAAATCGGAATGTGCTCTCGACCTGATTGCGAGAGGCCATCGACTTGTCGCTGACGATGCGGTCGAAATTCATGTTGTAAACAAAACCATAGTGGGTAAGGCTCCGGGCCTCACGAGCCATCTTATCGAGATACGCGGACTCGGCATCATTAATGTGCCGGAGATCTTTGGTGAACAGGCGGTGTGCGATGAATCGGAAGTAGACATCTGCATCGAGCTTCGGAAGTGGACCGATGTTGAATCGAACCCACTGGGCGAGGCCGCCTCTGAGTATCCGATCGCCGGCGGAACGAGGCCAAAGCTGGTGTTGCCCGTAAGCTCAGGTCGCAATCTCGCGACGCTGGTTGAGACCGCTGTGCGTCTGTATCGGAACGGTGGATCGGGCAAAACTGCAAAGAGCCTTATAGACCGGCACACAAAGCTATTAGATTCCGTCCAGTAGTTCTTTCTTTATGGTAAAGGCCGTCCAGGGTAACAGTACCTTTCGCAATCTGGTGATCATTACGGGCCTGAGCGGGTCAGGTATGAGCTCGGCGACGAACGCGTTCGAGGACCTCGGTTATTTCTGCGTCGATAATCTGCCGCTCACCATGCTCTCGACATTCTCGAGATTGCTGCTCCCGAACGACCAGGAAGTCGTTGCCATCGAGCGTGCCGCGCTTGTAATAAATATCCGCGAGCGCCATTTTCTCGCCGAGTTCCCGGCGGAGCTCAAAAAACTAACAAAGAAGAAGCTCAACCCGTTCGTAGTATTTTTCGAAGCGTCGGACGAGGCGCTGCAGAGGCGTTTTTCCGAAACGCGACGCCCGCATCCGGCCGACACGGGTAAAGGTCTGCTTTCGTCGATCCGTTCGGAGAGAAAAGCTATGAATGAGATCCGTCAGGCTGCGGATCTCATAATAGATACGTCCGATCACACGGTTCACACGCTCCGGCGAGTCATAGTAGAAAAATTCAGTCGCTCATCTGAGGGAACGCCGCTAAAAGTCTTGATCGTGAGCTTCGGACATAAATATGGAAATCCGCGAGACCTGGACCTGCTATTCGATGTCCGCCACCTCCCAAACCCGTACTTCGAACCGACGCTGAAGGATTTCACCGGCGAGCATCCAAAGATCCGCGCATTTCTTGATAAGCACTCGGAGGTTGGCGAAACCGTCGATCGTTTCACCGACATGCTGAACTATCTGTTGCCGTTTTATAAGCGCGAAGGGAAGTCATACCTCACGATCGGCGTGGGGTGTACCGGAGGTCGTCATAGGTCGGTTATGGTGGCCAATCGTTTGCGCGACAAATTGAAAAAAGAAAAATACAACGTTTCGGTTGTACATCGCGATATGCAAAAATGAGTCGTTGAAACTGTGAACTTGAACTGTGAACTACGAACCGGGACCGATGGACTGCCGACAAGAAGTCGGCAAAGAGCTCAAAGTTCATCGTTTATAGTTCATAGTTCATAGTTCGTAGTTCACAGTTCTTACTGAGGCGAGGTCATGAGCAAAATTGGTGGAGTTGTTGTTTCGCACGGCCAGGTTGCGACCGAGTTGGTCGCCGCGGCTGAAACCGTTGTCGGCGATATCAGTCACATTGTTGCCGTGTCGATCGGCTGGCATGACGATGTCGAGGCCGCGAAGAACGAAATTGACCGGGCGATCAAGAATGTCTCGCAAGGAATCGGAGTGATAGTTTTGACCGATATGTTTGGCGGTACGCCGACAAACATATCGGCCATGTTTCTGAAAGAGGGTGAAGTTGAGATGGTTACCGGAGTAAATCTTCCAATGGTGGTGAAGCTCGCTTCTAACTCGAAAGAGATCTCGCTCTCTGACCTCGCCCGTGAGATCGAAGATCAAGGCAAGCAGGCTATATATCGGACGGGGGCCCTGCTCGAGCCGCAATTAAGAAAACATGCTTGAAGGCAGCGTGAAGGTCGTGAACCCTCTCGGACTCCACGCACGCGCCGCCGCGCAGCTTGTGCGCGTTGCAGGAAAGTATCGGAGCCGCATTACACTTCGCCGCGAAGATTCCGAATCGTTCGCGAACGCAAAATCGATCCTCAGTGTGCTCGCGCTTGCGGCCCCGGTCGGGACCGTGCTGCTGATCGAGGCAGAAGGTACCGATGAGAATGAGGCGTTCGAGACTATTATGTCGCTTTTTGCCGACGGATTCGGCGAGATATAGGTTTTATGAGCTCGAATGGATCGCCCGGTGATGGGCTGAAGGTTGGAATTTTAGGTGTACCGCTCGGCTACGGAGCCGGTCAGACGGGAAGTGAGCTCGGTGTCGAGGCGATGCGTTTGTCACGTATGCGTGGCGGCGTTCTAACCGATCATATTCGTGCGCTCGGCTACGACGTCACGGACTACGGTAATACGACGATCGTAAAGCCGGAACGGGCGGCCGATGCTGAGGCGAACCCGAAATATCTCGACGAGATGATCGAATCGTGTTCGAACATCGCGACGGACGTGAAGCGAATTCTTTCCGATGGTGCGATACCAATCGTTCTCGGTGGCGATCATTCGATTGCCATCGGCTCAGTTTCCGGAATTGCTTCGCACTTTCGTGAGGCCGGACAGGATATCGGGCTGATCTGGTTTGACGCTCATGCCGACATAAACACACCTGAAACTTCGCTCTCCGGCAATATCCACGGGATGCCTTTTGCCACCATCCTGGGAAATGGTAACGACGATCTCGTCAATCTCGAAGGATTTTCTCCGAAGATAAAATCTCAGTACTGTGCCCACGTCGGCGCTCGTGATCTGGATTCGGGCGAACGTCGCGTCGTGCATGAGCTTGGCCTGCGCGACAATTTCTTCACGATGAGCGATATCGACAAGCGCGGCATGCTGGCATGCGTACAGGATGCGATCGCTATCGCCTCGCAGGCTCCCGGCGGATTCGCTGTCACCTTCGATGTCGACATGATCGATCCTCGGTTCGCTCCCGGATCCGGAACGCTGGTGCGTGGCGGTGCAACGTATCGAGAGGCTCACCTCGCGCTTGAGGTCGTCGCCGAACACGGAGGCTTGCGATCGTTCGAGATCGTCGAAGTTAACCCGATGCTCGACCAAAGTAACATCACGGTCGAACTTGCCTGCGAGCTGATTCTTTCTGTACTGGGTAAAACCATACTTTGATTATTTACCGCAGAGACGGCGAGAAGCAGAGATCGGATGGTCTTCCGTTCTCCGCGTCTCCGCGACTCTGCGGTTAAGAGGATTATGAAACTTCGTGTTGGTGTAATTTTCGGCGGACGTTCGGGTGAACATGAGATCGCGATACGATCCGCAAAGACGGTGATCGAGCAGATCGATCCGAATAAATACGATGTCGTGCCCATCGCTATTTCCAACGACGGCCGATGGCTGAGTCCGGCAGAGTCCGTCAAGCAATTTCCAGATCACACACAGCGTGGATTTCTCGAGACCGCGGGGCAGCCTTCCAGTTCCGCTATCGCACTTTCCGGAGAGACAAGCCGCGGAGGCTTGACGGTATTGGATGGCGATGGAGGTACGATGCCGCTCGACGTCATCTTTCCAGTGCTTCACGGCACTTTCGGCGAAGACGGCACGATTCAAGGCTTGCTTGAGATGGCTGACATTCCGTATGTCGGCTGCGGCGTTCTCGCATCGGCGTGCGGAATGGACAAGACCGTGATGAAAATATTGTTCCGTGATGCGGGATTGCCGATCTGCAAGCACCTTTGGTTTTTACGTAGCGAGTTTGAAAGTGATCCAGCCGCGGTGGTCGCGCTCGTCGGCAAGAAGTTGGGATTTCCATGCTTCGTAAAACCTGCGAATCTCGGCTCGTCGGTCGGAGTGTCGCGAGCTACTGACGAGTCTTCACTTCGCGATGCCGTGACGCTCGCCGCTCAATTCGATCGCAAAATAATTGTTGAGGAGTCTCTGGAAATGCGCGAGATCGAGTGTGCGGTCCTTGGTAACGACGATCCGAAAGCCAGCATGCCGGGTGAATATTTGATACGGGACCAATCGAAAGCTTTCCTCGATTATACGGAAAAGTATTCCGGCACGGGTAATAACGAGTTCGTCGTTCCGGCGCCCGTTTCTCCCGAACTCGCGAAAAAGATCCAGTCGATGGCGGTTAGAGCATTCAAAGCAATCGACGGTTCCGGTCTTGCGCGTGTCGATTTCTTTCTTCGCAACGACACGGGAGAATTGCTCGTCAACGAGATTAATACGATGCCCGGCCTGACAGATGCCTCAGGATTTCCGAAGATGTGGGAAGGAAGTGGTATGAGTTTTCCCGAAGTCATCGACGAGCTTATCCGGCTTGCGATCGAGCGTCACGACGATAAGGCGAGGAATAAGACGAGCTTAGTTTAGTGTTTTAATGTGTAAGCGGTAAGTGGTAAGTTCGATCTTTCCATCGAACTTACCACTTACCACTTACCGCTTACCGTTTACCGTTGCTTCGCCGCGTGATATCCCTTTCGAGTGCGGATCGTGAGGTTC
>JANMUW010000453.1:0-16026 GCA_031392105.1 Acidobacteriota bacterium
ACTTGTCCGCGTTTTCAGGCTTTGTTTCTGCTGGCTGGTCATTCATCTAATGCTTTATTTTTTCACGCAGAGCTCGCACAGTACGCAGAGACTGATTCGATGTCATGCTGGCTTTCACCGATCATAATTCGTAAACGCTCCCGCACCTTCGGTGTCTGTGATCGATTCGCATTTCATCCTTCATAACGCTAGAATTTCTCATAACGGGACTCTGAACTCTGAACTCATAGGTGAAACACAAGCTCCGAAATTTTTTCCGCCAGCTTGGACTGATGCTCCTCGTCATCTGGACGGTCGTATCACTGGTGACGCTTTTGATCGAGCTTGTACCGGGCGATCCGGCGACGACGATCCTCGGCGAGACCGCTACATTCGAGCAAATACAGAACTTCAATCAAAAACACGGGCTGGATCGTCCCGCGTTTTTCTTTTCATACTCGGGTGTGGACGGCTTCAAGTGGAATGGGGCGGACAATCGATACGTCGACTACTGGACCGGTTTGCTTCAAGGCGATCTCGGCAAATCATTTCGCACGGACCGGCCCGTCCTCGACCTGATCCTCGAGCGCTATCCGTCAACGATCCAACTCGCGCTCGCGTCGATGCTTGTCGCGATCAGTATTGCGATCCCTCTCGGCGTTCTTGCCGGCACAAACAAGAACGGCCTGATCGATAACGCCGCATCGTTCGTAGCTCTGCTCGGCATATCTCTCCCGACATTCGTCATTGGACCGTTTCTCGTCTATATCTTCGCCGTCAATTTGCGATGGTTCTCACCGACCGGTAGTGCAAATCCCGAGGATATCGTGTTGCCGGCCGTCACGCTTGGTGCTGCTCTCTCTGCGATTCTGACACGAATGGTCCGCTCGAGCGTCATAGAAGAACTTGGCGAAGATTATGTTCGCACGGCTCGAGCCAAGGGCCTGAGCGAACGCAAAGTAATTTACAAGCACGTCTTAAAGAACGGCCTGATCCCGGTCGTCACGATACTCGGCTTGCAGCTCGGTGTGCTCCTTGCGGGGGCGATCATCACGGAGAAAATTTTTAATTGGCAGGGTCTCGGACTTTTGCTTTTGGAAGACGGGATCGGAAAGCGCGATTACCGTCTCGTCCAGGGCTGCGTGCTCGTCATCAGTGTGACGTATATTTTGGCGAACTCGGTGACTGATTTTGTCTATCGAAAGCTCGATCCGCGAATACGGCTTTCTTAACTAAAAACTAAAAGTGAAAAACTAAAAGTTGAGGACAAACTCCCATGTCTAAATCTATTTTGAAAGATAAAAGTTATGGCTTTGCGATAAGGACGGTGAAACTGAACGAGTACCTACGGAGTAAAAAGCGCGAATTTGTCTTGAGTAAACAACTGCTTCGTTCTGGTACCGCCATTGGAGCACTCGTCAGAGAAGCGGAATTCGGACAGTCACGGGCTGATTTCCGAAACAAGATGTACGTCGCCTTGAAAGAGGCAAACGAAACCGATTACTGGTTGAACTTGCTGAAGGACACGAGGTACATAGGCGAGAAGGAATTCGAAAGTATTTCGCGCGATTGCAGTGAGTTAATTCGAATCCTTGTCGCGACAGTGAAGACAACCGGAAAACCGCCGAAACCGAATCGATAACTTGTCTTTGTTTTCGTTTTAAAGTTTTCGTTCTTAAGTTTTCGTTCTTAGTTCTTCGTCTTTAGTTTTTAGTTTTTAGTTTTTCACTTTGATGACACGTCTGGCTTACATCGGAATTGCAATCGCGGTGATCGTCATACTGACGGCGATATTTGCGCCGTGGATCGCGACGCACGAGGTTACCGCCCAGAATCTGATGATGCGGTATGCAAAGCCAACGGCGGAACACTGGTTCGGCACCGATGCTCTTGGCCGTGACGTTTTTTCCCGCGTCGTATTCGGAGCACGTATCTCGCTCGAGGTCGGCATCACTGTTGTTACTGTTTCGTCGATCATCGGCATCCTTATCGGAGCGATCGCGGGATTCTACGGTGGGTTCGTCGATAAGTTTTTGTCGGGCTACGTCTTCAACGTCTTTCTCGCTTTTCCTGGCCTGCTGCTCGCGATCGCTCTCGTCGCGTTTCTCGGGGCCGGCCTCGGAAAAATGATCCTCGCCCTATGCGTCATCGGATGGGTCGGCTACGCACGTGTTATGCGAGGGCAGGTGCTGAAGGTTCGCGAATACGATTTCGTCCAGGCGGCGCGAGCCCTCGGTGCGAGCAATATGCGCATCTTGTTTACGCACATCATGCCGAATGCGGTGCAGCCGTTGATCGTCCAAGCTTCACTAGGTATGGCAGGCGCGGTTTTATCCGAAGCCTCGTTGTCGTTCCTCGGTCTTGGCATCCCGCCGCCGGCCCCAAGCTGGGGAACGATGGTCGAAGAGGCACGCGGATTCGACATTCTCTACAACTCTCCACACGTACTATTCTTTCCCGGAATTGCGATCGCCTTGACGGTTCTCGCTTTCAATTTTATTGGGGACGGACTGCGCGAATACCTCGATCCGAAACAACGAGCAAGATAGCGTATGAAGGATTCACCGAAGATCTTTCCGTTGGGCGACAGCTGCGTCACGGTCGACTTCGGTAATTCGATATCGGTCGAGCTCAACACTAAAGCCATCGCACTCGCATCCTATTTTGAAAGAAATCCCTTCCCGGGATTTATCGAGTCTGTTCCCGCATATTCGTCTGTCGCAATTTTTTACAACCTGATCGAGGTTCGAAAGAATTTCCCTGAGTGGGGATCGGCATTTCATGTCGTAGGCGAGAAAGTTCGGCTCGCGCTGCAACAGCCGGAGGACGTTCATCAAACTCGATCACTATTAGTCGAGATCCCCGTCGATTTCAGCGATCGGGTTGCACTGGACCTGGATTTCGTTGCGCAGCACGGCGGTCTTTCCCGAGCGGATGTGATCAAGCGTTTTACCTCGAGAACATATCGCGTTTTCATGCTCGGATTCCTTCCAGGCTTTGCCTACATGGGCGAAGTCGACGAAAGCATCGCCGTCCCGCGAAAAGATTCGCCACGCACGAAAGTCCCAAAAGGAAGTGTCGGGATCGCGTCCCGTCAGACGGGAATTTATCCGTGCGAATCTCCCGGCGGCTGGCAGATAATTGGGCGAACTGATCTGGAGATGTTTACGCCGAACAACAACACGCCGTGCCTGCTGGCCGCCGGTGATGAAGTCCGCTTTGTGCCGCTTGCCTGAACATGAGTTTGATTTTTAAGAAGCCCGGAATTCTCACGACGGTCCAGGATCTCGGCCGCGCGGGCGCCCAGAGATTTGCTATCAATCCCAACGGCGTTATGGACGGCGCGGCGGCCCGGCTTGTAAATGCAATTCTCGGAAATGCCGATTCGACCGCCGTTCTCGAAATGCACTTCCCTTCTCCGGTTATCGAGTTCGACGCAGACGCTATGATCGCCATAGGCGGTGCGGATCTCGGAGCGCGAATCGATGGCGCCGATGTTCGTAATTTCAGCACCACGTTCGTCAAAGAAGGCAGTGTCCTTGAGTTCGCGAAACGAACCTCGGGCAACCGAGCTTATCTATCCGTGAAAGGGGGTTTTCAGATCGATAAATGGCTCGGCAGTGCGAGCACCAACCTCGTCGCCGGAGTCGGAGGATTTACGGGTCGAAGACTGATGGCCGGCGATCGTTTAGATTGTCGGGACGAGGTTAATAGTTCTCGTCACATTAGTATCGGCCCATCGATCATTCCGCGTTACAGCCGGTTTCCGACAGTTCGAATCGTCGCGGGAAGCGAGTTCGAGTTTCTAACCGCCACCGGTGAGCGCACGTTCCTGAGCGAAGGCTTCACGTTGACGAACAATTGTGATCGAATGGGCTATCGTATCAGTGGCAAGCCGGTCGACCTGCTCCACGAGGTGCAGCTAGTATCATCCGCGGTAACATTCGGGACGATACAGCTCGTTCCCGACGGACAGATGATCATCTTGATGGCCGATCATCAAACTTCGGGCGGTTATCCGCGGATCGGAAATGTGATCTCTGTGGATCTGCCGATTCTCGCTCAGTGCGGACCGGGCGACGGCGTCAGCTTTGAAATGGTGTCGATCGAAGAATCGGAACAACTCGCGCTTGAATTCGAAAAGGAATTGAATTTCCTCCGCGTCGGGTGTAGATTGCAGAATCAAAAATGACGATTGATATCAATTGCGATTTGGGTGAAGGCTGCGATAACGACGCGGAGCTAATGAAGTATATTTCGTCAGCCAACATCGCATGCGGATTTCACGCCGGCGATGCAACTTCCATGAGCATGACCGTCGAACTCGCTCTCGCGAACGGCGTTGCGATCGGGGCACATCCCGGATACCGAGATCGTGAAAACTTCGGTCGCACCGCAATGTCATTATCTCCGCACGACGTCTTCGCGATCGTCGTCGAACAGATCCACGCGCTGAAGGAAGTTTGCAAGCGATCAGCCGCAGTCCTTCATCACGTAAAACCGCATGGAGCTCTCTATAATCAGGCGGCAAAAAATACCGAGCTTGCCGCGGCGATCTGCGAGGCCGTCGCGAATGTCGACCGCGAGCTGGTACTCTACGGCTTGTCAGGCAGCGCTCTTATTTCTGAAGCGCAAACGGCCGGATTAAAAACTGCGGCCGAAGTTTTCGCCGATCGAACCTATCAGGCTGACGGAAGCTTGACGCCGCGGACGGAATCCAACGCTCTTATAACAGACAGCGAAAAAGCGGTAATTCAAGCGCTACAGATGATCCGATCAAAAACCGTGACAGCTGCGACGGGCGATGTGGTTCCGATCATCGCAGACACAATTTGCATCCACGGCGACGGCGATCATGCGGTAGAGTTTGCGAAAGAACTTCATCACGCTTTCGAGGATATCGGAATAGTAATTCGGCCCCACGGTGCAAAAGCCTGAGCGTCAGCGAGGACAAAATGGGAAGTGTCGTCGGAGATTCCGATTTTTGCGTTCGCCTGGTTCAACTCGCCCTTGCTAACTCGCGGATTTTTGCCCCGTGGCGTCTCGCCAATTTATGAAAGAACGTTCATTAAGATCCGTCATCCTCGGCGCCGCGTTTCTTATGGCGACGTCGGCGGTCGGGCCGGGATTCCTGACCCAGACTACGGTCTTCACGTCTCAACTGCTCGCGAGCTTCGGGTTCGTGATTCTCATCTCCGTCGTGCTCGATATCTTTGCGCAGCTCAATATCTGGCGTGTGTTGACGGTCACCGGCAAGCGAGCACAGGACATCGCGAACGAAACGATCTCTGGGACCGGATATATGCTCGCAACTCTCGTCGCCCTCGGCGGACTGGTTTTCAACGTCGGCAACATTGCCGGCTGCGGTCTTGGATTCAACGTCCTGTTTGATATTCCCGTAGAGGTTGGAGCGGTGATCAGCGCCTGCATCGCGATCGGATTATTTCTCGTTAAAGAAGCCGGCAAGGCGATGGACCTTTTCGTAAAGATCCTCGGGGTCGTCATGCTGGTTCTCATCGTATACGTCGTCTTCGCCGCACAGCCACCGCTCATCGAGGCAGCTTACCGGACATTTATTCCGGAGCGGATCGATGCACGTGCGATCGTCACACTTGTTGGAGGAACTGTTGGCGGATACATAACCTTCGCCGGTGCCCATCGATTGATCGATGCCGGCATCTCCGGCCCCGATTCGCTGCCGGAAGTGAACCGGAGTGCGGTCATCGGAATCATGTTGACGGCGGCGATTCGCGTTCTTCTATTCCTCGCGGCACTCGGCGTCATATCACTCGGTTTCTCGATCGATCCGGAAAACCCGCCGGCTTCAGTTTTCCGCAACGCCGCCGGGCTTGTGGGCTACAAGATCTTCGGGATCGTAATGTGGTCCGCCGCGATCACATCGGTCGTCGGTGCCGCATATACGTCGGTCTCTTTTTTTAAAAGCTTTCACGAAAAGCTGGACCAGCGCAGCAATTACATTATCGTCGGCTTCATCATTGTCTCGACCGTGATCTTTCTGGTCGTTGGTCGTCCCATTACAGTTCTACTTTGGGCCGGAACAATAAACGGCTTCATATTACCGATCGGACTCGCGCTCGTCCTGCTCGCGTCGCGGAAGTCTGAAATTATCAAGGGATATTCCCATCCGCTATGGCTCCAGGTCGCAGGTTGGGCAGTAGTCGCGATAATGACCGGCTTTAGTATCCAGACGCTGATAGAGGCTGCTGGTTAACAAAGGTGATCTTTTTGTGCGAAATGCGCATCAAAAAGACGAATCCGAATTCGGAGACGTGTCAGATGATTAGAATTTCGAGCTTTGTTTGCTTCACATTTCTGTTTGCGCTTTCGATTTCGGCCCAGTCTGGTCGGAAGATCGAACCGACACCAACGCCTGTGCCGGCCGTTCAGGACGATCCGGGAACTTTCTCTGAATCAACTCCACAGAAAACGCGTCCCGTGGCCGTGTTGCCAAGCCTGCGTGGCGATACTCGGACAAAGGCGAATGAACCCCAAATTAGATCCACGTCAAACACATCGAACACTCCGCCTTCCGAGCCGGATGGCGACGACGTGGTTAAGGTTGCGACCAATTTGATCACGATCCCGGTTTCCGTATTCGACCGTCACGGCCTGTACATTCCGAATCTAAAGAAGGAAGACTTTAAAATCTTTGAGGACGGAAAGGAACAGCAGATCGAGTATTTCGGGACGTCGGAAAAACCGTTCACTGTAATTCTGCTGCTTGATACGAGTCCGTCGACCCAGTATGAGATCGAAGAGATAAGGGATGCGGCAAAGGCGTTTGTAGGCCAGCTTACGCCACAGGACAGGGTCATGGTCATCGCCTTTGACGGCAAAGTTCGCGTCTTAACTGAGGCAACTGGCGATCGTCCGTCAATTTATAAAGCAATAGAGAAAGCAGACTTTGGGAGCGGTACTTCCTTGTACGACGCCGTAACTTTTTCGCTTTCAAAGCGTCTGAACGCGGTTACCGGACGAAAGGCGATCGTGCTCTTCACGGACGGCGTTGATACTCAATCATCGAAGTCGACCTACGACACGACGCTCGCAGTAGCAGAGGAAGCAGACTCGCTCATTTTTCCCATCTACTACAACACATTTGAAAACACCCGATCAGACGCTATCGGTATCCTTGGGACGCCGCCCGGAACGACCTCCCGCGAATATGCGGTAGGAAAAAAATATCTCGAGGAACTTGCGGCGTACACCGGCGGGCGTGTCTTTAAGCCGGAATCGACGCCGGGCGGATTGACCGCGGCCTTCGAAGGTATCGCTGAGGAACTGCGTCGTCAATACAACATCGGATATATCCCGACCGAGGACGGCAAGCCGGGACAGCGAAAGCAGATCAAAGTTCGAGTCGACCGTCCGAACCTCGTCCTTCGAGCGCGGGACAGTTACATAGTTGGGGCTAAATGATCCCCCTGAATCCCCTGCCTGATCGCCTCAAATGACGCACGGTATTACTGTGTTTTTCGCAAGTATTGGCCCGGAAGAACCGCGGAATACACGAGAAACACGACTATGCTGAAAATGCACGCCTCGAGCAAGTGCCGGTCAACCTGGATTAGCCCGCGGCCATGGCACTTTAGTTCTTGATTTTCTTTGCTTTAAGGTATATAAATTCAGAATCAGTTTTTTCTCTGGCGGTTAAAAGAGTCTTTTTTACAGGTCGTTAACTAGAGGGGGATCTAACCATGTCAGTGCTAAGCAGCGCGCGGCGCCGTTTGCGTTTATCGACGCTTATCGGCGCTTCTGTGTTTTTGGCTACTCAAGCTTTGTTCGTCCACGCGGCGTTGCCGGAGGACGCACCCATCGTCGTCAGCGAACCAAACTCCACTCGAGGTCTAATGGCGATCAGTACCCGAAGCCGTTCGGGGCCGTCGGCTCGTGTCATCCCGGTCGGCGGTAGCGCGACATTCTATGTTACGAATCTCGACCTGCTAAAAGGCGAAGGTGCGAGTGCCTTCCGTGCAGATATTCAGGATGTGCAAAGCTACCGGTATCCGTTGGAAATTCTGTCGCTGCAACAAACACCGGAACGCCCGTGGGTTTATGCTTTGACAGTCCGTTTGCATAGCGGGATCGGCGATGTTGGCGACACACTGCTCCGTGTGACGTGGCGGGGCATGTCGAGCAATCGAGTTCGCGTCGCTATCGGGCACGAAGGTGGAAAGATCCAGGACGACCCGGATTCGGTCCCGACACCGATGCCCAACGGCCCGATCGTTCGCAATCAAGCTGAACTGGTCGGATTGCCGTGGACCGGTGATAGGGTTCGTTTCATGATGCAGTCCGGATTCGGCGTGAATGCGACCATTGAGAGCCGCCTTCGTCGCATCAGCTACAGCACCTGGATCGAAGAACAGATGGAAGAAAAGCGAGATACTAACGGCGACATACGTTACTCGACCTTCCCGTACCCGGCGTTCGTACCTGTCAGCACGATTCCAAAACCCGATTGCAACGGAACATCGGGAGTTAACGATCCGATCGATCCTGATCCCCTTTGCTTTAGGAACAACTATTCGATGTTCCCCGTACAGAACTGGTTCTATCGCGAAGCTCTGTATGGCGAAGATCAACAGCTTCGACGTCGAGTTTCGTGGGCACTCAGCCAGATCTTCGTTGTCGGCGGACGTGAGACGGAACAGAGCGGACGGATGATCGAGTACCTTAAGATCCTCGACCGTCACGCGTTCGGTAACTACCGCTTCCTTCTCCGGGACGTCACACTGAGCCCGGCGATGGGAAATTATCTAGACATGGCAAGAAGCACGCAGCAGAATCCGAATGAGAATTATGCGCGTGAGATTCTCCAACTCTTTAGCGTCGGCGTCGACATGCTTAACCATGACGGCACGCCGATGCTTACACCCGAAGGAAATCGTATCGCGACCTACTCGCAAGCGACGGTGAATAATTTCACAAAGGTCTTTACGGGCTGGACGTTTTGTAACGGGCCGGAATGCCCGAACCGTGTCAACGGCGTGTCGAACTACATCGATCCGATGGCTGTTACACCGGCGAACCATGACAATACTGAAAAGGTTTTGTTCAACGGCACGACCCTGCCGGCCGGTCAGACACCCGATCAGGATCTGACGCAGGCTCTTGACAACGTTTTCTTTCACCCGAATGTAGGCCCGTTTATGTCCAAGCTCTTGATCCAGCAGCTGGTCACGAGCAATCCGACGCCGGCTTATGTCGGACGGGTCGCCGCTGTATTCAACAACAACGGCTTTAACGTTCGGGGAGATCTAAAAGCCGTTGTTCGCGCGATCCTGCTTGACCCTGAAGCTCGCGGAAACGTAAAGACGGATCCGGACTACGGTCATCTCCGTGAACCGGTACTGTTCGTCACGAACATCGTCAAACCGTTCAATCCGCAGGCCCAGGTCGGAGCGGCGGTTGCGTGCAATAACCAGAGCGACGGCGTCTTGAATACCGCAACCGTACCACTCGATCAGGACGTGCTCAATCCACCGTCGGTGTTCAATTATTACCCGATGGATTACATCATCCCGGCGACCAATCTCGCGGGTCCTGAATTCGGGATCTTCTCAACAGGTACAGCTCTCAAGCGGCCGAACTTTGTAAACCAGATGGCTCCCCCGAACAACAATCCGGCAACGCCGGGAATTCCGCGAAACGTAACGGCCCCGATCGGGACGAATCCCAACTATGCTCCGTGCGGTACGCGGATCGATCTGGCTCGTCTGCAGAGCCTCGTCGTTGCCGATTCCAGCGGCAGCACGCTGATCGACACGCTTAACCGAGAGCTTCTGCATGGAAGCATGTCGCCGACTATGCGAAACGACATTTCGGTGGCACTGCAGGCGATAAATCCGACGGATACGCTTAAGCGTGCTCGGACCGCATTTTATTTGGTTGCGACTTCTCCGCAGTTTCAGGTGCAGAGGTGATGATTATGAAAAAAGATCGCAGAGAATTTCTTAAGTCGTCGTGCAAAGCACTTAGTATGGTGGCCGCAGCTACACAGTTACGACACTTCGGTGCTGTCAGCGTGCTTGCGCAAGAAGCGGCGGAGAGAGAGCCCGAAGGTAATGACTACAAGGCCCTTGTGTGCGTTTTCCTAAACGGAGGAAACGACAGCAACAACGTCGTCATACCAAATTATGACGCCGGCTATAATGAGTACGCTGCTGCCCGTGGTGCGCAAGGCCTGGCAATTCCGAGAGCGAATTTACTGCCGGTTACTCCGCCATCGATGGGCGGACAAGTCTACGGATTGCATCCCGCTTTACCCGACATCCACACGTTGTTTGGACAGGGCAAGGTCGCGATCACATGCAACGTCGGGCCGTTGGTCCGGCCGATAACGAGAGCGGAATATCTAGGGGGAGCTCCGCGGCCTTATCAATTGTTCTCACACTCGGACCAGGTTGAGCAGTATCGAACGGCGATCTCAACATTCAGATCACCGACGGGTTGGGGCGGCAGATTGGCCGACAGGACCGCCATTCTAAATCAAGGCGCAGCGATATCGATGATCACGTCGATCGCCGGTGCAAATGTTTTCAACATCGGTCTCAACTCCCAGCCGTTGATCGTGACGGCCGCTCCGACGCCTCTGAATCAGGTACTCTCGCTGACCGGCTACGGCACCGCGAGCGACGAGCTAGCACGTCGAGCTGCGCTAGATGCGATCCGCACACGCGATCTGGACAGGACGATGATCCAGGCGACCAGTGCTCTGACGCAGCAGGCGGTGAATGTAAGCTTGCAGCTAAGTCAGAATCCAGTTCTGACGGTTACGTTCCCGAATACTTCGCTCGGCAATCAGCTTGCGCAGGTCGCAAAGCTGATGAAGTTCCGAACCCAACTTAACATGAGCCGCCAGATCTTTTTCGTGCAGCTCACCGGGTTCGATACGCACGCCGGCCAGCTAAACGGTCAGGCGAACCTTCTGACCCAGGTCAACGCTGCGGTCAAGGCATTTTACGACGAGACCGTCGCACAGGGTATAGCGTCGCAGGTCACGACGTTTACGATGAGCGACTTTAGCCGTACGTTCAATCCGGCGGGCTCGGGCTCAGGCGTTGGTTCGGATCACGGATGGGGAGCTCATCACTTCGTACTGGGCGGTGCCGTCAACGGCGGCAATTTCTACGGCCGTCCGACTGCGAATGGTACTTTCTTCCCGACCCTGGCGAACAACGGCCCGGATGATGCCGATACTCGCGGACGATTTATCCCGTCAACATCTGTCGAGCAATACGCCGCCACGCTATCCAGGTGGTTCGGTCTGCCGGATGCGGATATTCCGATCGCGTTCCCGAACGCAGCAAACTTCCCGATGATGGATCTTGGATTTATGATGCCGGGATGATCGTCGGTCAATTGGAAAAAGGAAGGCGTCTGATCCGGACGCCTTCCTTTTTTTTTAGAAACTGGTATCGGACGCGGGTCCGATTCGCTCAGCGAATTAGCTGACCAATCTCGTCGTTCATGTTTTGACATTTCGCTCCGTCAGGAATCTAATATCGAGTACACAATTTTCTTATCGGGCCTGGGTAGCGGCGAACGTTGTGTGTGTTCGTCGCAAAAAATGGATCATGCTTGCGGAAGTTTGAAAGCACGTAGTGATTCCTCACCTGTCATTCTTCGGTAACGTACATCCGCTAATATCTTTCACGACAAAAGTGATCAGGACGTCCCTTTGTCGAAAAATGGACGTTCCTGCCCTGGCGTTTTCGGCGTCCTTGGTTCCCTTGTTTGGATACCCGCGATGTAACAACCGTCTACGCTTTTCGAACTTATACTGACCGATCAATGGCATTTCAAAAAGGAGATACATATGACGCCAACAACCGCAACACAAAAGAGTGAAGGAACCGACGACGGCTCCGCCATCCGTCCGTTTGATTTTAGTTTCCCGGATAGTGAACTTGCCGACCTGCGCAAACGTATTGTGGCCACGAGGTGGCCGGAAAAAGAACCGGTCGCGGATGCGACGCAGGGAGTGCAGCTCGAGACTATGCAGAGGCTCGCCGAGTACTGGGCAACAGATTACGACTGGCGAAAGTGCGAGGCGAGGCTTCAGGCGCTCCCAAACTTCATCACCGAGATCGACGGATTGGACATTCATTTTATCCACGTCCGCTCGAAACATGAAAACGCGCTGCCTATGATCGTCACGCACGGATGGCCCGGATCAGTCGTTGAGCAGTTGAAGATCATCGAGCCCCTCACGAATCCCACGGCACATGGCGGGAGTGAATCTGACGCCTTCGATGTTGTGATCCCCTCGATGCCGGGCTACGGATTTTCAGGCAAGCCGACGGCGACGGGCTGGAGCCCCGACCGAATCGCGCGTGCATGGGATGTGCTGATGAACCGCCTCGGTTACACGAACTATGTGGCGCAGGGCGGCGACTGGGGCGCGGTTGTCGTCGACATGATGGGTGTACAAGCTCCGAAAGGATTGCTCGCCATCCACACAAACATGCCCGGCATCTTTCCAGCCGACATTGACGGCGCCGCTTTTTCAGGGGCACCAGCGCCATCGGGTCTCTCAGACGATGAGAAGGTCGCCTACGAACGTTTACAGTTCGTATATCAAAAGGGTATCGGCTATGGCTTCCAGCTGGGGTTGCGCCCGCAGACGATGTATGGGATCGCGGACTCGCCGGTCGGCCTGGCGGCGTATTTCCTTGATCACGACGCGCGCAGCTATGACCTCATCACGCGCGTCTTTGACGGACAGTCAGAGGGCCTGACGCGCGACGACATCCTCGACAACATCACGATCACCTGGTTGACGAACACGGCAATTTCTGGCGCCCGTCTCTACTGGGAGTATTTTGGCAAAGGGTATTTCAACGCGAAAGGCGTCTCCATCCCCGTTGCCGTGAGCGTCTTCCCTGATGAGCTCTATCCGGCCCCGCGGAGCTGGGCGGAGCAGGCGTATCCGAAGCTCATCCACTACAACAAACTTGAAAAAGGCGGGCACTTCGCCGCCTGGGAGCAGCCTGAGAGCTTCGTGTCCGAACTGCGGGACGGATTAAAGTCGCTTCGCTGAAGGCCCGTTCGTTAGGAAAGACGACGTTCTATAAAATAAAGTCATCGCGTTGAAAATACGTCGTGACCACGGCCGGACAGAAGGCTTCCGGCCGTGGTCTTTATGGCGGTGCGGAGGCAAACCAAGCCTTGTTAGACGGCTTCTTGCTTTCTTTTTGTCACGATGCCTCAGCGCTCACTTTTCTAATTTCTCCTTCGCTCCCGGCGGAATTGAAAACCATACAATAAGTCTAATTGCATAACCAAAACCGCGTGATATAATCATCGCCCGATATGAAAGACCTCCCAAATGCTCTCGTAATCGACGACGATCCGCAGGTCCTGTCGCTCGTAGCAGACGTTCTCAGAAGCGACGGTTGGACAGTGGCCGAAGCAAGTAGCGCCGAAGCAGCTTTTCGGGTGATCAGCGAACAACCCTGGTGGTTGGTGTTTTGCGATGTTGTCCTCGGCGGCCTCGACGGTTACGAAGTGCTCAAACGGTTCAATCGAGAACAAAAAAACGCGCGCTTCGTTTTGATGACAGGGCACGGCTCGGCAGCGGGAGCCCTCGATGCAACCGCGATCGGAGCCCACGATTATCTTGTAAAACCATTCTCGATCGATGACATTTTGCGCATTGCCCAAGATGTCAGATCCGAACATCAGACTTCGGCGAGATCCGCCGCGTCCAAAACGAAAGCGAAATCGCCGGGGTACGTGTCCGATATTCCGTTGATCGGCAATAGCCCGAAGTTTGTCGAGTGCCTCAAGCTCGTCGGCCGGGTGGCGAATACCAGCCTAACCGTTCTCATTGCCGGAGAATCCGGTACGGGTAAGGAAGTTGTAGCTCGCGCAATACATCAACGAAGCAAGCGGGCCGATGCGAACTTTGTGACCGTCAATTGCGGAGCGATCCCTGTCGAGTTGATCGAATCGGAATTGTTCGGACATGCGAAGGGATCGTTTACCGGAGCCGATCGTGAACGCGTCGGGCTCTGGGAAGAGGCGAATGGCGGAACGATCTTTCTGGATGAAGTGACCGAGACGAGTCCACTCTTTCAGGTCAAGTTGCTTCGCGTATTGCAACAAGGCGAGACCAGGCGAGTTGGATCGAATCGGACTATAAAAGTTGATGTGCGCGTTATTGCGGCTTCGAATCGCGACATCTCGAGCGAAGTCGCGGCAGGCCGTTTTCGGCAGGATCTGATGTACCGCCTCAATGCTGTCACGATCAGTCTCCCGAGCCTTCGCGAACGAATCGAAGACATAATTCCTCTCGCCGAGTATTTCGCAAAAAAGGCTCGTCCTGATAAGACCGAGCCGGTTCGTTTCGCGGAATCGGTAGTCAACACTTTGCACGCCTACCCATGGGAAGGAAATATTCGCGAACTTGAAAACGCAATACTTCATGCTATCTCTCTCGCCGATGACGTCATTAACCCAGAGCACCTGCCGGCACGGATTCGGGACTTTCAAGAAACGTCTGTCTACTACTCCGATGTCGGGACAGCTCTTACAGGTTGGGAGCCGGTTGGAGAGAACTGGAAATCTCTCGCCGAAATTGAAACTGAGTATGCAAACAGGGTTTTAGCGCATACTGGCGGAAACAAACAGGCGGCGGCACGGCTGCTGAATATCGACAGAAAAACCCTAGCACGGATAATCGCTCGAAATACCGCGCCCGAGTGACCTCCACGTCCTCATCCTTTTGGGGAAGAACGCCTCAACAGACTCTAGAAACGGGTGTGCTTTATTCCCCAGTCAAATGTTTAACCTTTAACTTCACCGGCTGCCGACCCGCCTATTCGCCTTTTTCATTGATGGGCGCCTGCGGCACGGGTCTTGCCAAATACTTAGCGCGAACTATGGCAATCAAGGACATTTTCAGTTTGAGCGAAAGAGTAGTATGAACTTCAAACGACAACCCCACATCGTCAACAATAAAAGGCTCACCGTTCTCCTGATCGGCGACAGTCTCGGCATTTTAAAGCGAATAGCATTTGCCCTGCAGCGACTCGGGCATAGTGTCATCTGGGCCAAATGCGGTCAGACGGGACTTCGCGTTGCGGAAGGTGAGGCGCCGAATTTAATAATCAGTGAGATCGATCTGCCCGACATCTCCGGGTTTGAGATCTGCCGAATGATCAAGAGCTCGTTCTATTTTGAAATTCCAGTTGTTCTCGTAGGCCGGTCTAGTGAAGAAGAGAACGATTCGCCGCAGGCATTCAAAGCCGGCGCCGACGATTACTTTGCCAGTTTTTCAAACTCGCAATTCGTATTGGCAAAACTTGACCGGTTGGCACAAAGAAACTGTACTACCGCACACGATAAGGAAATTGCGGCGACTGCCGGACTATCGCGAGTGACGCACACACTCCCGGGTCTCGATGTATCAAGCGAGATAAGGTTTGAGTGATTCTCGTCAACCATCCCCAACCGTTCTACACATTCCATTCCGCCCGCAATTTTTCGTCGAACTCATCGCGCGGTAACGGCTTGCTATGCAGGTACCCTTGCCACTCATCGCACCCCATGGCTGTCAAGGCTGCAAGTTGTTCGTGAGTCTCGATCCCTTCCGCTACGACACGTAGGCGAAGATCATGCGCAAGTGTGACTATCGTCCTGACGAGCACGGCGGTGTTGTCGTCGCTGGTCAGCGAAGCAACGAAAGATCTATCGATCTTCAAAACATCGACCGGAAGCGTACGCAAGTAGCCAAAGGAAGAATGCCCCGTGCCGAAGTCATCAATGGAAATACTCACGCCAAGATCTTGAAGCTCAGACAGGACTTTTTTTGCAGCCTCAGGATCTGTCACGATCGAGCTTTCCGTTACCTCGAGATTCAGATAGTTCGGATCGAGGCCACTTTCCTCGACTACGCTATAGATCTTGTGCGACAAGCTCTTGTCCCGAAACTGGCACGCCGAAAGATTTACCGCTACGTGTAAAGGAAAACCGTCATCATGCCAAGACTTCGTTTGATGACACGCCGTTCGCAGAACC
>JANMUW010000521.1:0-5973 GCA_031392105.1 Acidobacteriota bacterium
CGGAGTTGGCGGAGTTTGCGGAGTTTGCGGAGTTTTCAGAGTTTGCGGAGTTTTCAGAGTTTTCAGAGTTTGCGGAGTTTTCAGAGTTTGAAGAAGTTTACGAAACGCTTCTAATGCCGCAGCTACCGACACTCTGCAAAACTCTGCCAACTCCGCCAACTCAGAAAACTCTGCCAACTCTGAAAACTCTGCCAACTCAGAAAACTCTGCCAACTCAGAAAACTCTGCCAACTCTGAAAACTCTGCCAACTCAGAAAACTCTGCCAACTCAGAAAACTCCGAAAACTAAGGTCGCATCACCCACTGAACCGTAGTCCCAGCGTCGACTGCCTGCCTGGTAAACGGAAAGACTGCAGGGGCACCGGTCCGCCACATGTCGAACTGATCTTTGTAGTGCGGCGATTGCGGATTACCGCTTTGACCTAGTGGAATGACGTGGCGTGTTGAATCCCAATTTCCCGGGCTTGCGATGTGACGCATCGAGACGAACGACGCGACGTTCGGGGTTTCGCGGCTGCCTGAAATTCCCATGGTCGGCGTCGCAAACTGTCCACCGATCAGCGGAGCCACAGCGAGCGGATGCGGAAACCGGGCTTTCGTGACGGCCGCCCATGTCCATCCGGCCGGATCCGCCCCGTACTTTTTCGGAAAAGTGGTTGCCAGCTCGGCATCGCACGCTTTAATGATCGACGCGTAATCGGCATAGGATTTCGGAACCCAGCGGTCGGGTTTCGATTGGATCACTCCATAATCGATAACACGCGTCAGGATCAATCCAGCGGGCACACCTGGATTGTCACTCGCGATTTTTCCGGCGACGCATGATCGTATTTCCGAGGCGATGAGCGCTGCTTTCGAATCGGGTCGCATGACACCATCAAAAAGCTTCACGGCGTCGATGGTTTCCGGCGAGGCCGCTTTTAGCTTCACAATCTCTTCGGTGAAGTTTTTAACCGGAAGGTTGAATGCGTCGAGTTGAATCGCGGCGACATCATCCATCGCGACCTTCGTATTCGCCTTCAGCAGATCGTAAATCCGGCGAGCCCGCCACGGAGGAGCAGCGTCGCGGGACATCTGAGTGTACTTGTAAGACGTGCCGACGATGCGCTGGTTCGCGGTTACGATAAACCCCTCGGACGGGTTGTAGAGGTTTGGAAGCTCACCGAATGGGATACTCCCGGTCCAGTCGCCATCATTGGTCGCACCGTCATAAGGCATCGATCCGTCGCCAACCCTTCGGATCGGTATGCGGCCCGCGGCATACCAGCCGATATTCCCCTTAACATCGGCGTAAACGAAATTTTGCGTTGCCCCGCCATACGTCTGCAAGGCCTTTTTGAACGAGCTCCAATCCTTTGCTCGATTCAAGAAATAGAATGATTCGAACTCGCTGTTCTTTGGATCGAACGCCGTCCAATTGAGAGCGTACTTTTTTCCGCCGTCTTCAAGGATGATCGGACCGTTTCGCGTTTCGACGACATCGAGCGTAACGATTTCCGTATCGGGTTTGAGCGGATTACTCCTTACCTTGATCTCTTCGCGACGTGTAACGGGTGCGGCCGATCCGGTTGGAGTTTTGTATTTGCCATTAGCGTCGAACGTTTCGACGTAAAGGTCCTGGACATCCGGTCCAACATTTGTCGCGCCCCACGCAATGTGCTCATTGTGTCCGAGGACTATCCCGGGAACACCCGGGAACGTGACACCGGAAACTCGCATCGCCGGCGTCGCAAGATGTGTTAGATACCAGATTCCCGGTGCACTCGGCAGCAGGTGCGGATCATTCGCCAGCAGCGGCTTTCCATCCGCAGTACGCTTTCCGGAAATAACCCAGTTGTTGCTTGCGGCAAGCTCTTCGGCGTACATGCCGATGCGAGAGAGTGAAGATGCTCGAACATCCTCTGCTGCTTGCGAAATGGCCAGCGCGTTTGCGAAGCCCGTCGACTCAAAAGATTCCGCGTTCCGCGTTCCGCGTTCCGCACTCGCTGAGTCCTTTCCAAAAAGCACAACATCGTACGGCGTGACCTGATTTGTAAGATCTGCGATCTTTTCTTTTGGAAGATTCTGCAGCGAGGATCTCAAGAGATCATTCCGCCATGTCGAGCTGAGCGCGTCCGCGAGTATCTTGCCGACGACGACCGAATCAGCCGCACGCCACTCGCGCGGTTTGTACTGAAGGATTCGAAATTCGATCGGGAGCGATTTGTCATCGAGTGTACCGATATACGCATTTACGCCGCGAGCATAGCTCTCGAGAGCCGCACGAAGTTCGGGAGATAAATGCGCGATGCTTTCATCCGAAATCTTTGCAAATCCGAAACGTCGCCACCGCTTGTCCTCTTCCAAGGTAGCCTTGCCGAAGATCTCCGCCGTTTCGCCACGTGCGACGCGTCGAAGGAGGTCCATCTGCCAGAGTCGATCGCTGGCGGTGACATATCCCTGTACAAAGTAAAGGTCGGGCTCATTCCTTGCTTCAATATAAGGAATCGATCGCGAATCGCGGCGTACGGAAACACTATCCTTCAGTCCCGGTTGGACCAGTCGCACAGGATCCTGGGCAGCTGCCAAATTAAATAGTAGAAGTAGCGCATTGATTGCGAACAGGGACTTTCTCATAAAACTTTCACCGACTTGAAATTACGTTAGTATTCAGTGTTTGCCGCGTTGGAACGGTGGTTGCTCACTTTGACTCACGTACGCAGTTTATACGAACGCGTACAAATTTTCGATTTCAGGAGATCGCAATGACACGGAAAATTTTAATACTCACAATGCTTTTTGCAATGACATTCCTTGTCCTGCCATTTGATTCGTACGGTCAACGGCGGCACGGCCGGGGTAATGATTCTTACGGCGAGCGCTATTACTCGCAAAATCGTTGGGATAACAGGCGGGGACGACGTCGATCGTACAACCGCAACAGACACACTTACGGCTATCGTAACTACGGCCAGTATCGGAGAACGCAGGTCGGCAATCGACGCTACAGAACGGTGAGGCGCTACTACTGGAATGATGGTGTTCGCCTTTCGCGCTGGACTCGCCTTTACTACTAGGACTGTCGACACGGTATTTTGATACAAGGGCGCCTTCTCTCCGGCGCTTTTTTTATTGCGATTGGTCCGGTGATGAATTAATCTTTTGAAGTTTCCAAAACCACTTTCTTAGGAGAATACAGAATGATTCGTTTATGTCTTGTCGTGTTGTTCGCCGTTTCTTTTCTTTCCCTACTGTCATGCGGCGAAGCGAATAAGCCGGCAAACGTTGTGGTGAATATCGCGAGCAATGCTGCACCGGCGACACCGTTGCCGAAGGCGACGATCGACGAGCTCGCCTCTGGGAAAAAACTGTACGCGGACAATTGCGCCACATGTCACAAAGAAAGCGGCACTGGTGGCGAGGTTGTGATCGAGGGAAAGAAGCTCAATCCCGACGACCTCACGAGCGCAAAGATCAAAGGATTCTCGGACGAGAAGATCCTCGGATATATCATGAACGGGGTTGAAGACGAGGGTATGCCGGCGTTCAAAGGCAAATTATCCGAAGGCGAAATGCGCGACGTCCTGAAGTACGTCCGAACCGAGATTCAGAAGATGCCGGCTCCGGCACCGCCAAAAAGCTGATTCGTTTGCAAATCGAATTTCGACAAACTAGAATCAACGCTAGCGTGCACCCGTAGCTCAGCTGGATAGAGTATCTGACTTCGAATCAGAGGGTCGCAAGTTCGAATCTTGCCGGGTGTACCAATAGAATAAGTATCCAAGGGCGATCACACTGGTCGCCCTTATTCAGTTTGTTTTAGAACTCCACATCCGGCGATACGTAAAATCCTTGACTCCGTCGCCTGCCAGTTATAATCTTTCGCGCAGCGATTCTTTCAGATTCACCCGATCGCGCTAACTCAAAGACATCACGCTCGCCAGGAGAGTCAGTAGCATGCGACCTCGTTAGCGCAAACGTTACTAAACCGATCACCGAATTCAGGCGTATCCCTGGATACAATCCCATGTTAAGAACATCCACCCTTTTCATGTTCGTCATCGCCCTCCAGTTCTCTGCAAGCGATTCGTTTGCTCAAAGTGCTCCAAACCCGATAAATCTTTCGCCTCACCATCGAAAGATAACAAGATCGCAGGTGTTTCAGGTCACCGCTGAGTTGAAGAGACAGGAAAAGTTTCTTAGAGATGTCGCGAGTCGATACGAAGCCGTTTGCAGCTACGAGTTTGCTCCGCTCCTGAACTACAAGTACGTATGGAACGCTCTCCGCGAGAATCGCGTCCGGTTGAATGGGGCGCAACGCAATCTGACGGGGACGCAGACAAAATTGATCACCGAAGGTTACGACCAGCTTGAAGCCGATGTACTGCTTTTGTTCCTGGATCATCAAATGAGCCTCCTCAATGATGCACTTGAATTGAATGAACTGCAGTATCTGGAAATGCAGAAGGCACTGACCGTAGATCTCGATCAAAAGCGAGCGCTGGTAGCGAAGAAGGGAATAAATCCAAGATTATTTCTCAACCGACTCGACACACTTTCGCGGCAAGCCGAGAAAAAGATCCTGTCAATTCTATTTCCCGAGCAGAAGAAGATTTTCCACAAACAGATGGATTTTACAAAAGACCGGTTAGTTGGGTAAGTTGAACTGTTATTAGTCAGACTCCGCGTCAAACATCCGGAACCCAAAACCCGCGATCCCCGTTTACGATTCGCCTCAATCCAAGACCGGGAAGCTCTGTTTCCGCGACACCCAAAAACGTAAAATGCGGGAGATCTGAGACGACGGTCTGGTACCAGAAATGTCGCGCGAGGATTTCACGTACTTCACGCTGGTTGAACTCGGCCACATCAAACGCCAATAAAGATAAATGTTGGGACGCTCCGGGCGGTGCGACCGAGTAGATGATCGATTTTGAAAGATCCTTTGCGAAGTAAATACCCTGCTCCTCGAGAGCAAATACGAGCGGCACCTGTTTATAAGGCGACAGCGAGCGAATCTCCTCGGCCTGTACGTGAGTCATCCGTTCCTTCGTAATCCAATGCTCTAAAGCGGGTTCGACCCGGCTCTTCCAAAGCTCGATCGTATCGTTGTAGTTTCGGCGAGCGGAATCAGAACCCCGTGGCGTAATGGAAAATCCGGCTCTCGCTGCTTCGTTGATCGCGTTTATAAGTCGGGACATCGCAGCTGCCTGCAACTCGAGCGAGAAGTCTCCGATCTGGCTCTGGGAAATATCTAACCCAGACTGAAAGCGTACGACATCGGCGTCGTCCTCGAAAACGACTCTATCCGGTGCGATCGCTCCACCGCGGGCGACAAACACCGCGCCGTATTCGCGAAAAAGCCTTTGCTGGGCCACATCCCCGCCGAGAACGAGATCCACCGGAAGATTTTGGAAGAACGCTTTGTCGGAATTGATTGAGTCGATGGACATCAGTCGATGAAGATACCATAACGGGAAATCCTTGTCGTCACCAGCCTGCACCCGCTACAATTTTCCAATGCGCACGGGGTTCCAAAAAGCGAAACGAATTATTCTCATTATTTAACTCGTCGCGCTCCATGCCGTTCTGCTCTATTTTGTCGGTGATCGGTTGCTGAGAAGGTTCACGGTCATCACCCCTCTCGAAAACGCGGCCGTGGCTGATCCGAGTGAAGTGAAGGCTGTTCAGACTCCCCTGCCTGTTCCCGAGGCTTTTGCTGATCCGATCGATACTAATTCGAACACTAACGCGAATCTAAATTCGGAACCCGCGCCGGCAAACCCCGCGGCTCCCGGCTTGATCATCCCCGTGGCTGGCGTTCGTCCGGATCAACTTATCGATACGTTTTCGGACTCACGATCCGAAGGCCGTTTCCACGATGCCATCGACATCCCGGCTGCCGCCGGTACTCCGGTAGTCGCAGCGTCCGACGGCGAAATCGTAAAATTCTGGGACAGCGAGCGTGGAGGCATCACGGTCTATCAACTAACG
>JANMUW010000272.1:0-8622 GCA_031392105.1 Acidobacteriota bacterium
GAGTATTGATCGTTGGGTTGCCAGATCCCGGCGGGAAACCAGAATTCGGGTTAGCTATCGGACCCGACTGAGTCGGCCCGTTCTGCTGAGCGGGACGCTCCTCTGTATCCGACGGTTCAAGCTCGACCGCACTCACGACAACAAAATCGTTTCCGGTTTCGACCTCGCGAATAAACCTTCGGATACTTTGATACGAACCCTCAACCGTCATCGTAACGTACACGCCGGGGAACAAACTCCTGTACTTTGAACGGCCGCTTTCCTCTTCGGATTGCGTACCGTTATTCGCGTCGATACTCTCGAGCGGGGAATAGTCGGGCCCGGTGGTGTTGACGAGCCCGTAACCCGCAATAAGTCCATTGATCCGCTGGTAAAGCGAGGTTCGGCCGTTGGCAGCGACCGGCAGGTAGCGCGACTCGAAATCATCGACGCTGCTCATGAGCTTCGCGACCTGCGTCTCGGTATTGGTGATGTCGCCGTATTTGGCTTGAGCCTCGATCAAGTCTCTTTTAAGGCTCTCTTGCCGTGCGCGTGTGCTTTCAAGCTCACGATTTGCCGGTGCGACCATGAAGATGTAAAGCATTGCGACAATGAACAAGGCAACCATCGCAAACGCGACGGTGACAAGTTCGGCCGGTCCCCACATCCCGCTATAAACTTTTCGCGGTCGATTGGCCGGGACAATATCGATCCGCGGCTCTTTGTCGATAATGATGGTCTCGGTGTCTGTGAGAAGGACGGTACGGTCAGGCTCATCGACGACGACCGCCGAATCGCGTGTTTCGCCGTATTCGTTTACGAGGATCTCGGATTCCTGTTCTTCGGGCCTGTTCGTTTGATCGAGAGGTGTTTCTGCCATTGCTACTCCGCACCTCCCTGATTTGATTGAGCGAGGTCGTTCGACGCGACAGGTGCGTAACCATATGCCGGCGTGTAAATGAGGTGAAGCGTGTACTCGGTATACGTCAGCCGTTCATTCTGCTGACGATCCTGGCCGCGAAGCTCTGCTTGAAATAATCCGGAATTGTTCATGTTCGCGATCATTGTCATGACGGCCGGGTAGTCGCGGCTCAGGACCCCGAAATCGAGCTCGGCCTTGACCCTGTCGCCGTCCTTGTAAATATTCTCTACCGCGATACGCGACGCGCTGACGCTTCCTGGCAGTACAGCCTCGAGGTCCGCAAAAAGGCGTGACCATCCAAAAGTCTTATTGGCGACCAGCTTATGTGAAGCGATAAGTAAATTCTGCTGATCCGGTGTGAGTTGCTTCTGCACCGCTTCGCCCTTGCCGTTCAGGACCTTGATCTGCTCTTCCATCTGCTCTATGTCGGCCCGAGCGGCCTCGGTCTGCGACGCAGCCTTGTTTAGCTGTGAAAAGCACAAAAGGCCTGCCGAAACGGCCACGCCGAGCAGAAGAAGCGAGATCAGATACGGCGTGGTCCTATTTCGAAAGGGCCGGCTAGCTAGATTGAGTTTGGTGATCACTGGTCGTAATGCTTTGGAAAACTAGTATTGTGGTCGAATTTCAGGGCGCGCGAAAAATTTAGCTTACCATGAAAAGATTTCTCTGTCTTTCACGGGATATTCGATGCAAAAGTTGCAAAAAGAGTTACTCGCGACGTGACGGCAGTAAGCGTGTTAATTCGTCTTCGGTGAGATCGTGATAAGCACAGACCTTATTGCGGCCCTCGCGCTTCGCACGATACAGGGCCGAATCGGCCATTTCGACGAGTTCGATGGGGTCCGAAGAATCCTGCGGAAACGCCGATATCCCGATACTGATCGTTACATGGTGGTTTGCGACCGGTTGTCCGGTCCTGACAACGGTGAAGTTCTGTGCTTCGATCACCGACCTTATTCGCTCGGCAGCGATCATCGCTTGCGGTACTTCGGCATCGAGCAGGAATGCTGCGAACTCTTCGCCGCCGAAACGGGCCGCCGCATCGCCGCTTCGCATGATCTCAATTATAGACCCACCAATCTCTTCAAGCGTTTTGCTGCCCGTTAGATGGCCGTGGGTATCATTAACGTTCTTGAAGTGATCGACGTCCATCATCAAAACACAAAACGGGCGGCCTTCGTGCTTTGCCCGGGCCGCCTCGCGGCGAAGCTCAGAGAAGAATGATCGGCTCGAGAGCAGCCCTGTTAGATCGTCGTGTGAGATAAGGCGATGGATCTGCTTCTGGTATTCCCGATCGATCTCATCGAGTAGGTCGAATCGGAGGATATGCTCGCCGATGGTTATTTTATCGCCGTTCTGAAGGATCTCTCTAGTGACCTTCTGTCCGTTCAGGTGGATCCCGTTTCTTGAACCAAAGTCGGTGAGGACGAATTCGATCTCGTTCGTTTCTTCGTTCAAAACCTTATTAATGCGCGCATGTTGTCGTGAAACCTTTGAGTCGTTGACGCGAACGTCCGCCTCAAGGGCGCGGCCGAGGATGACTTCTTCTCGCTCCAGCGGGATCGGAACGGCGATCAATTCCCCGCTTAAGAAGACGAGCGCAGGTCTGAGATCGCGTTTAAGTCGTTCGGGTTTCATCATAAAGGGGCGGACGGGCGAGTGTGAGGGCGTAGATGCCTCGTATAGGATAGCTTAACCGCGCCCCAAATTTCCAGAAGTTTTTAGAAGCGGCCGTCGAGAGAACTGGGCCTTAAAGGCTCATTTCCGATATTTCACGATTCGCGCATAACATTGAAACAGCTTGAAGATTCTCATAATAAAACTTGGGGCCATCGGCGATATTATTCACACCCTTCCTGCATTAGCTGCGATCCGGGCACACATCCCGGAGGCGGAGATATCGTGGGTCGCTGAACAGCGCTCTGCGGAGATACTCCGCGGGAATGACCTGATCGACAATCTCATTGAGGTGGATACTAAGTCTCTTCGAAGCGGAAAGGTTATCGAGAAAATGCTTATCGAAGGCGCGAAGCAGGTAAAGAATCTGCGCCAGTACGATTTCGATATCGCGATAGACTTCCAGGGACTTCTAAAATCGGGGATCATCACGAAGCTTTCGGGTGCGAAAACGCGATGGGGATTTTCGCGAGCTGATCTCCGTGAGCCCGCGGCCCGCGTTTTTTACACCGACACGGCGAAGATGCCAACGGCTACGCATGTTATTCGCCGAAACCTTAGCCTGGCGGAAGCCGCCCTCGGACCCGCGGTAAATAGCGGAGAAGTTCGGTTCCCAATTTCGACGACGGATGAGCATAAGGACGAAGCGGCGTCGATCGCGAACCGGGTGGCTGCGAATTTCGCGATCTTGAACCCCGCAGGCGGATGGGTAACGAAGCTTTGGCATCCCGAAAAGTACGGCCAGTTGGCGGATCGGATCTGGAATGAGTTTGGCCTTGAGTCGATCGTGGTAACGGGGCCAAATGAAGCCGCGCTTGCGGCTGAGGTTTTGAGCGCGAGCCGATCCGGGAAAACTATCTCCGCCGAACCGAGTCTCAAAGGCTTTTATGAACTCGCAAAACTTGCGCGGGTTTATGTTGGAGGCGACACCGGCCCGACGCATCTCGCCATCGCAGCCGGAGCTCCGATCGTCGGGATCTTCGGACCGACCGAATGGTGGCGAAACGGGAGCTTGAATTCGGCTGATATTTGCGTTGAGCGGCTCGACATCGGATGCCGCGTCAACTGCCATCGCCGGACGTGTTCGAACTGGATCTGCATGGATATCGGCCCCGAGACCGTTTTTGAAGCAGTTCAGGAACGGCTTGACCGGGAGGGTTCAGTCGCCGAGCCGGTGTAACAAAAATTTTGTTATTGGAGCCATTCGATTTGCGTTATAATCTGGAAAACAAGCGAAGCTGCCGGCACATGCCTCCTCCACGTTCCTTGTTGTGTCTTATGAAGATCTCCGGGGTAAAAATGCTCGCGATCGCCGGGCTCATTACGGTTCTCTCGATCGGTCTGTCGGCTCAGTCGAACGGCAAAGAAGCACCCAAACCGAGACCGTTCATCGACGGCGAAAATCTCACTTACGAAGGCAAGATCAGTAAGATCATTCGTGGTATCGCGGTTGCTGACCTGAGCTTCACGCTTAGACGGGCACCGAACGGCGAAGATTTCGTCGTTAAGGCCGAAGCGAAATCTAAGGGAACCTTGCTGAAGCTCTTCCGCTTCAGCTTTCTTCAGGAAATGCAGAGCAGCATCGATTCCGACAATTTTCGGGCGCTGCGCACCGTCAAGCATGATGTGCAGAAAGAACGCGTGCGGGACGGCGAAGCGGTTTTCGATTACCGAGAGCGAAGGGTTACGTATGTCGAAACTGACCCGAATGAACCGATGCGTCCGCCACGCAGGATCGCGTCAAAGATCGATGACGCGAGTCATGATCTGATCTCCGGATTGTATAGTTTGCGGCTGATGCCTCTCGCGGTCGGCAAGTCGTTCCGGATGTCCGTCAGTGATTCCGGTTTGGTTTACGATATTCCGGTAAAAGTTACGGCTCGTGAACAACAGAAAACCATCTTTGGAAAACTGTGGTGTTTTCGCGTCGAACCTCAGGTCTTCGGACCTAACCGTCTGATCGAGCGTGAAGGCGATATGACGATCTGGATAACGGATGACGTCCGGCGATTGCCTGTCCGATCAGTTGTTAATTCTCCTTACGGAAAGATCGACATCCGCCTGAAGAGTGCTAAAAACCTGCGCTAACGCACACTCAACAACCCGACAAAAACAAACCTCAGCTTGTAACTCGGCTCTAAAGCCCTCATAATTTCGTTTTATTTCATGCTCTGTTTTCCCGGCAGTGTGCTGCCGATTAAAGCTGAGCTAAGAACTGGTTCGAGAACTGATGAGCAAAGATTCGAAGGAAAAGAAGTCGCTGGCGCTGAAAGCCGATTATATAGAGTTTGTACCGGCCGATGAACTGTCGTCGTCGTCTGAGTTGATAACGTCGGCCGTAGAGCCGGTTGAGGCTGTCGCTGTGCGCACGCTGGCTCCGGCAACCAAGCTTGAGGACATGCCGCCTGCGTTTCGCGAGCTCGCCGAGCCGAAACTACCAGAGCTCGCGCATGAGAATCGCGCCCGTCTGCAGATGCAGTCGCCCAACCGCCTGTTTTTCTATTGGTCGGTCGGGGCAAATCCGTTTCACAAACTGAATCTGGCTCTCGGTGCAAAGACCGCAAGCTACAGCCTCGTCTTAAAGCTCGTCGACGTTCGGCATGATCTCGAAGAAATCTACCCGATCGACGCCGAAGGTTCCTGGTGGTTTGACGTCGAGGCCGACGGCGAATATCGCGCCGAGATCGGGTTCTATGCGCCGAATCGACCTTACGTCCGTGCATTATTTTCGAATACCGTGGCGACTCCTCGAAAGAGTCCGAGCCCGCGCGTAGATACTGAAGCAGATTGGTCGATCTCCGCCGACCGGTTCGCTCGGGTCCTTGAGGTCGCCGGATTTACCGAAGATGCCTTTGATGTCGCGTTGGCGGGTGATGACATTGACGCCGCCGAAATGGCAACTCACGCCGCCTTCACGCAGCTGGTTGATGAGCCTGACTTCGACTTCGAAGGCATCGCCGCCGACGAGATCAGGAACGTGCTGCTATTGCTTGCTTCGGGGGTTTCACTCGAATCGCTTCGCGGGAAAATAAGCCCGTTACTTTTTGCGATACTGCAGAAACGGGCCGAATCGCTAAGCGCCGAAAAGGCGTTTGCAGTCCTGAAGGATCAGTTTGATATCGAGGCGGATGAGATAGTCGAGGAAGAATTCGGCCCCGGCGTCTTTGGCGTCAGCTCCATTAATTTTCCTCGCCGTCTCAAGACCCGTCGGACGTTGCCGAAGCTTCAGCCCGTAAGCTCACTGCGAAGCTCGAGCCCGGTCGCCGGCGGCCGATTTTCGAACCGATAACTGAGCACTGGCAACTGACAATCGACGATGCCGACAGGTTTTTTTAGCCTCATACTTCACGCTCACCTGCCTTTTGTCCGGCATCCTGAATATCCTGAATTTCTCGAAGAAGATTGGTTGTTCGAAGCGATAACCGAAGTCTATCTTCCGCTCATCTTCATTCTCCAAAGCCTGAACGAATCTGGCGTGAAGCCGAGATTGGCGATGAATGTTTCGCCTCCGCTTTGCGAAATGCTTTCGGATGAGTTGCTGCAGACGCGATACACCCGGCACCTGGAAAATCTGCTCGAGCTCGCCGACAAGGAAGTCGATCGCACTCAGAACGAAGCGATGGAGTTTCATGACGTCGCCAAGATGTACGCCGTAGGCCTACGTGCATCGCTTGGGCTCTGGAACGATCGGTACAACCGCGACCTCGTGGCGGCATTCCGCGACCTTCAGGACAAGGGAGCGATCGAGATCATCACCTGCGGAGCGACACACGGTTTCCTTCCTCTGATCGCGACACAAGAGGCTCGAAGGGCACAGGTAAATGTCGCGGTCGCGAACTACAAAAAGCATTTCGGGCGTCAGCCCCGCGGCATCTGGCTACCCGAGTGCGCGTACGAACCTGGCGTCGAAGCACTCTTAAAGGACGCCGGAATCGAATACTTTATTTCCGACACGCATGCCATCCTGTACGGCGATCCGCGTCCTCGCTACGGTGTGCATGCACCGGTGTTTTGTCCAAATGGTGTTGCCGTGTTCGCGCGAGATGTAGAAACGAGCCAGCAGGTCTGGAGCGCGGAGATTGGATATCCGGGCAACGATGTCTATCGTGAATTCTATCGCGACGTCGGTTGGGACCTTCCGATCGAATATCTCAAGCCGCACTTGCACGAAGACGGCAATCGCCGCCATCTCGGATTGAAATACCATCGCATCACCGGCCGCAACGTTCCGCAGCAGAATAAGGCTCCATACATCCCCGCACTTGCGCGCGAGAAGGCCGCCGAGAACGCATCGCATTTCATAGGCGAGAGGATCAAGCAGGCACACACGCTCAGGGCGACATTCGAGGGTCATCCACCCCTTGTCGTTTCACCATACGACGCCGAGTTGTTTGGCCATTGGTGGTATGAGGGGCCGCAGTTCATCGATTTCTTTTTCCGCAAGCTGCATTACGATCAGTCCGACATCGCTGCAATTACACCCGGGGACTTTCTCGATTCAGGGATTCCGATCCAGCGTCAGCAACCTACCGCGTCGTCGTGGGGCGAGAACGGCTATTACAAGGTCTGGATAAACGAACTCAATTCGTGGATGTACCCGTATCAGCATGACGCGGAACGGAAGATGACCGATCTCGCCAATCGATTTTCAGCCGAGGCCAGCAAACGTGACTTGCTGGAAACTGAGGTACGGCTTCTCAAACAACTTGCCCGTGAGCTGCTGCTTGCTGAGTCGTCTGACTGGGCATTCCAGATCTATCAAGGCACAACCGTCGAATATTCGTCACGCCGTTTCCAATCTCACATCCATCGCTTCGATCTACTCGTGAAGATGGTAGAGAGCGGCGAAGTCGATCACGAGCTGCTCGCCGAGATCGAACGCCGGGACAATATTTTTGCGGAGATCGACTTTTCCGTGTACAGCAAACTTTAGTTTGCTGGTTGTAGAGACAGCAAACTGAAGTTTGCTGTACCCCCTAAAACGAGCCATAATAACGCCTTGCTTTTATGAAATTTGTTTCGCACGTAAGGCTCCTGCTTTTGAGCATTTGGCTCGGCTCCGCTGTATTTTTTATCGGGGTCGCCCAGAGCGCCTTCGCTGTTCTGTCACAGCGCGAATTGGCCGGAGCAGTAGTAAACCGAACCCTTTCGATCCTAAATTTTGGCGGTATCGCGATTGCCGTGGTCTTGATCCTCACATCGTTCATTGCCGCGAAGAATGTGAACCGGGTCTCAGTTTGGAGCGAGCGGTTCCTGTTGCTTCTCCTGGCTGCGGCGTGTG
Organism: Acidobacteriota bacterium; assembly: GCA_031392105.1. Taxonomy (GTDB): domain Bacteria; phylum Acidobacteriota; class Blastocatellia; order Pyrinomonadales; family Pyrinomonadaceae; genus OLB17. Next base: position 7,860 of record JANMUW010000272.1, read on the forward strand.
CGATCGGACAATTCGTTATCGGGCTGTGGCTCTCTATGGTCCGCGGCCAGATGGGCCGGGCAATCGATGAGGTTCCAGCCGATGATCCGCTTCGCATTCAATTTAACAATCTGCACCAGTGGTCGGAATGGGTACTGGTCGGCGGGATGGTCGCAGCACTCATCGCGTTCTTCATCATTGCAAATCGAAAGTTCAGTATGGCTTCGAAAACGACTACGAACGATCCTTACGATTTTTCAAAGGAATTTAAGATCTGACCTATGGCGACAATTGAAACAACAGGCGAGTTCTCTCATCGGTTTGCGAAATGGAACGAGAACGAAGAGTTGAGGGGCTATCCCTTTATCAGGAATATTCACGCTCCGTTCACACCCGTCCGCCGTGCTCTGCCGATGCTGAATCTTGCTCTGATTACTTCAGCAGGAGCATACATCAATGGCACGGATCCGTTCGATCTAACCGCAAAAGACGGTGATATAAACTTTCGCGAAATACCTGTCGAAGTCGATGCAGTCGATCTTAGATATGCCGCTAAGGGATACGACACAAAAGCCGTGATCGAAGATCGCAATTCGCAGATACCGATAGATCGATTATCCGAATACCAGGCGAACGCCGTCATCGGAAAGCTGAATAGCGTCTGGTGGAGTTTGAGCAGCTGGATCCCGAATGCGCGTGCTGTCGCTGATGAGCTTGCCCCGAAGATCGCCGAACGGCTACACCGTTACGAGATCCAGACGGCGTTGCTTATACCGGCCGGCCG
>JANMUW010000053.1:0-9488 GCA_031392105.1 Acidobacteriota bacterium
AAGAGCACTCCGAGTTTGATACTTCCCTGTCCGTGCTGAGGAAAGTTCGTCGCGTTTCGATCACCCGGATCGAGATTCGACGCCGTGTCGTCCGGCGGGAACAGAATCAGCGAACTTAGAAACTCGATGATCTCTTGCTGCTTGTTCGCGTTCAATCCCGCAAACCTGTCTCGCGCGGACTGAGCTTCACCGCCATGTCGAAGTATGACGTCACGCAGGTTTATGCTTCGCCCGTCATGACCGTAGGGACTCGTCGAACCAACTCCCCAAAGCGGTGTCGTCAGGAAAACCGTCTGGTAACTTCCGTCATAGTTTCGCTCGTAGAAATTCGGACCGAGGTTGTGACGTTTGAAGTCGGTGAAAATATTCTTAACCAAAAAGCTCGTTCTGTTTGGACGCTTCCAAGCGGGATAACCGCTCGAATCGGAGACGGAGCTAAAAAGCGGTGCGGCGGTCGCGAAGATCCCGTTGAAATTGCCTCGAACCGGATCATACACAGTTTCCACATCGGCAACCCGTCGATCGTGGTCGATCGTCAAATCGGGTATGTGGCATTGCGCGCAGCCGATCTCTTTCAAGTGCTCCAGACCTTTCCTAGTTGACATCGATTGCTGATAGGTGCCGGCCTTGAAATAGTTAAGAAGGTAGAACTCCATGTGGTCGACAATGCTCGAAGGAATTTCGTTCGCGATGCCGTCCCCGTCTTCGTCATGCGCCGCGTTCGCCGCAAGCGGGCCGCTGATAGTGTCGGTCGCCCCGTCGAGTATCATCCCGCCCGGCGTTTCGACACGGCCGCCTCCGTGAGCGAGCATCAAGTCAGGATCGACCGCCTGCAGTCCCATTTCGTCGTTGAATGCTCCCACGACAAACTCCCGAATCGAAATAGTTCCGCCATGCGCAAAAAACGGCCTGACACGAAGGTCAGCATCGATACCCTGTAACTCTGATACGTCAAATGTTCCGTTCGGGCGAGCGGTGATCCGGCCGTAGTCAATTCCCTTGCTTCTTAAATTTCGTGAAGCATTCTGATTCGTTTGCTGGGCCTCAGTTGCGGCGGCGGTTTTCAATGCCCGAAGGGCTGAAGTAATTTCGTCGGCGAGCATTTCCTTCAAACCCAGACCAAAAAGATGAGGGGCATCGCGGCTCTCCGGACGAGTCACAACGTCGCCCCCGAACCCGGCCGATCCGCGAGGGCGACCGTGGCAGCTCGCACAGCTATCGGACAGGCCCGCGCCGATTCGAAGGCTCAGCTCGATGTTCCCGCCAAGGATCAAGTCGTCGGCGATCGGGCCCGCCCCCTGAGTTCGCAGGAATTTACGCTGGAACAGCTGCCGGCCGCGACGGATCGAACGAAACGGATCGCGTTTGATGATGAACATCGACGAATCCGGCGTCAGCATATCGCCACGTCCAGCACCTGTCTGCTGGGAAAATGATTTCGCGATCCCAGCATTGATCGCGTTCGGGTTCTTCGTCCGATCGATCAATTGGGCGTAGCCGACAGGTCCAAACCAGTAGACAATAACGCCAAGGAAAACAAAGACAATAGCGAGCTTAAGGGTGGTTACCTTCGAAGTGCGCGCAGCAATTGGCATATGGGTTACCTCACTAATTTCAATAAAGACGTAACGGAGGAAAGGTTTTTGTGTTAATTAGCTGCCCAGGTGTTCGACGAGGCACAGAGAATACCACCGTTTTCACCAGAACTCCAGTAATACAGTGTGTGACGAGGCCAAAAATTAATTTCGCCGTCGGTGTCATTTTTTTACGCTGGGTATGTCTGGATCGGGTTGGCGAAGCAATAGCAGTAGTTAAACAAATGAAGAGGTAGATTTTCGTTGGGATGGTGGTGGCATCGTGCTGATAGGGCCGACGCGTCGAGCACCCTTCGGGAGGCAGCAATCGGGGTACTGAAGCTGCGACGGAGTTTCCGCGCGCCGGCATTAGAAAATGTCTTCGGCCACTCGTTTTCGGATGACGCTCTCCTTTTCGGTGATTACGGTGCGCGGTGCAGATGAGGTGAGCCCGCAGTCCGGCTTTTCCGCGCCGTAGGGACGAGCATCCCGACCTCATCCTTGTACGCTTTGTATGTCTCGCCGTGAGAATTGACAAGGTCACGTTCTTCGAACTGTATGGCGACCAATATGTACGCTGTAGTGACGGCGGCGAAGAGAAGGTGCCCGACGGTCATGGACGGCGTCGCCCAGAAAGCGATGATGAAACCGAGCATGATCGGGTGACGGACAAAGTTGTAAAACGCACGCGTCGTAAAGCTCATTTCCGGCGGTTCGATCCCGCGGCTGTGGTAATACACCTGTCGGAGTCCGAAGAGATCGAAGTGATTGATCATGAATGTGCTCAGCAGCACGATCAGCCAACCGGCGACGAACAAAGCTAAAAGCGCCCATCTCCCAATCGAGTTCTCAACATTCCAGACAACCGCCGTCATCGGTCGCCACTGCCAAAAGAGGAGTATCAGCGCGGAGCTTGCAAAGAGAACATAAACGCTTCGCTCGATCGGCTTTGGAACCACTTTCGTCCACGCTCGCTTAAATTCGGGTCGCGCCATGATGCTGTGCTGCGCGGCGAACAGCGTCAGCAATACGAGATTAATAGCGAGCGAGATCGCGATCGGCTCAACCGTTCCGGAATCGATCGACTTCGGAACGAACACGTTCCCGACAAAACCGATCGCGTAGAGAAAGGTCCCCAAGAAAACCAGATAGCTGATTAGCCCGAACAAGAAGACGACGACTCTGCTCATAAGTGCACTCCCGGGCCTGTGCCCTATTAAACATGACAATTTGAACTCACTAAGAATGACCGTACGGCGATGCCGCGTCAATGGGTCTTTTGTCCCGATTTTGATATTCTGCATTCGATCACAGGGACACTCGCCCCGGTTTCCCTGAGCAGAATTTCACCATGAAACGATCAGGCCAAAGGATCCGGTACGTGCGAACCCGCGACCGAGTAAAGCTCGCGTGGGCCGAGGCCGGGAGCGGACCTGGTCTTTTCAAAGCAGCGAACTGGCTTACTCATCTCGAACATGATCTTGAAAGCCCCGTGTGGCGCCACTGGGTGCGATTCTTAGCCGAACATTTTCGATTTATAAGATACGACGAACGCGGCTGCGGTATGACGGACTGGAATGTCGGGGACGTGTCGATGGCGCGATGGGTCGAAGACCTCGAAGCCGTGGTCGACGCGGCGGATCCCAAAGAGCCGTTCACACTGCTTGGTATTTCCCAGGGTGCCGCAACGTGCGTCAGTTACGCGCTGAAGCATCCCGAGCGAGTCTCAAAACTTATTCTCTATGGTGGCTATGCACGGGGAGCATATCGACGAGACGACCACGACCGCCAGCGCATGTACCGTGCAATGATCGATCTCGTCCAGCTCGGCTGGGGCAGCGACAATCCTACATTTCGCCAGGTTTTCACATCGCGTTTTATACCGGGCGGGACGAACGAACAGCTCGACTGGTTTAACGATCTGTGCCAGAAGACGACATCAGCTGATCTTGCCGAACGGCTTTTAGAAGCTCGCGCGGCAGTCGATATAAGCTCGATGCTCGCCGATGTAAAGACTCCGACTCTGGTGCTCCATTCTCGCAATGACGAAGTCGTTCCGATCGCTGAGGGCCGGATACTGGCAGCCGGAATTCCGAATGCGGAGTTCATCGAACTCGACTCCCGAAACCACGTACTCCTCGAAAACGAGCCGGCTTGGAAGCGCTTTTGCGACGAAGTCCTCGATTTCGCGGGTATCACGGCAATGGAGAAAGTCGATCCCGTTTTTGGATCGCTCTCCAAACGCGAAGTGGAGATATTTACGCTTATTACGGACGGACTTGGTAACGCGGAGATCGCGGAACGCTTATCGATCAGCGAGAAAACAGTACGCAATCACGTCTCGAATATTTTCGACAAACTCGGTGTCTGGACACGCGCACAGGCGATCGTGCTTGCCAGGGATCGGGGGTTTCGGAGCGAGTGATAATTGAGAGTGAAACAACAAGTCGCGCCTATTATCTGCGTCGGCATTACGTGCTTTTTAACATGCGCCTGATCTAAGCACGGGAGGTGCGAAATGTTCGTCGCACGCCTGCAATAAATGCGGTTGAACTCCGTAGGAGCGACACCTGTGATGGCGCTCCTACGGAGCTCGATTCATATATCAACAATCAGCTACAAACATGTCGCACCTACGGTGCGAGAAAACGCGTCAGGGAACTAAAGCTTTGCCCTCGGTCCGATCCTTAAAACTATCGAACAGCTCCGTATGGCGGCTCGTGAGCGGCAACAACCGACCGCCAATGAAAACGTATTTGATGTTCGTTCTTGGTTCGAGCAGATCGCCATCCGATACTACGATATTCGCCATCTTCCCAACATCGATCGAACCCAGGCGATCCGCGACACCGAGTATCTGCGCCGGATAAAGCGTCACCGACTTCAGAGCATCTTCCTTCGACAAACCGTAGGCACCCGCGATACCGGCGTGATACGGAAGGTCGCGAACCTCCGCTCCGCCATCGCCGGTCGAGATCGCAAACCGCACTCCGCCTTGCTGCAGTTTCGAAGGAGCTTCGAAAAGATAGTCGTAGGCATCGTCATCGCGAACCGGCAGGTTATAAATGTTTGTGTAGATAACTGCGATATCGTTTTTCTTTAGGTCCGCCGCCGCACGCCATGCTTCCTGTCCGCCGACGATAACGCCCTTCACCTTCATCTCGCCAACAAACTTAATTACCGCACGAATATCACGCTCGCGTTCGACTGTAAAAAATATCGGGCGCTCGCCGCGGATGTAAGACACCGCGGCCTCGAGCCGCAGATCAGTCGGCGGATTCGGTAACGACTTATCCTTCGCGTAAGCGTCTTTCGCACGGCCGTAGTTTTCCGCGTTTTTGAAGATCTTTTTAAGCTCGTCTATCTGAGCATCGCGACGCTTGACCGCCTCGTTGAAGTCAACCGTCTGGGGCCCGGTTCCGGGATTGAATCCGCCAAATGTCGAGATGCGTGGAAAGTTGATGACGAGTCCCGCAGTCGATAACACAGCCATGTCGGCCTGCGTTGATCCGTTGAGATTGATCACCGCGCTTTGACCCGCGACCAGACCGCCGCCGGGCGCCGTTTGAACGGTTGTTATCCCATTAACCCGAGTCACATTCACATGCGAAGAGTGCGGGTTAACAGCTAGGATCGCTTTCGCATTCGCGTTCATCGTGCCAGTCTCGACGAGATCCATCGTCGCGTTCGCACCCTGTCCGATCTCGGCCAGTCCGAGGTTTGTTCCGGCGTCGATCATTCCGGGGTAAACCGAAAGGCCAGTGCCGTCGATCTTCTCGGCATTCGCGGGAACGCTGACCGAGGCGCCGACAGCCGCGATCTTGCCATCTTGAATGACGACCGTACCGTTCTCGATGATCGCACCCGAAACAGTCACGATCCGCGCATTCGTGATCGCGAATGTACCGGCGCGACCGGTCTTGTTCTGCTGTGAACCGTCACTCTGCGCATTCGCAGAAAACAAACCGCCAAGACACAGAGACGCTGAGAAAAGCCACGAGATCATGTATGAGAAATTCGTGGCTTTCTTCTTTCGTGTTACTTCGTGTGATTTAGTGGTTTCAGCTTCAGAAGACTGGAACGACGAACCTACACGAAAGGCACGAACAAAGCCAAGAAATATGGATCGTGCGAAGACGAGCACATTGTCGGCAACAATCGCAAATCGAAAATCTAAAATCGAAAATATCATCGGTTGTCTCCGTCAGCCTGGTCGGCCTCGTCTCGATCTTCGATCCGCTTCTCCGCCGGAATCCTCGGCGGCGTTCCACCACTGCCGGGAGCTTTATTCATGTCCAGCTTTTCCAACGCCTCGCGCTCTTTCGCGATCTCTGCGCGCTTTTGAAGGTCGGTCACTCGATCGAAATAAACATCACCCTCGATCATCGTCATGTCGACCCGCGAATAAACGCTGAACGGGTGTGCGTTCCAGATCACAATATCCGCGTCCTTTCCCTGCTCGATTGATCCCGTCCGCTTGTCGATCCCCAACTGCTTCGCCGGATTCAGCGTGATCATCTTCAGCGAATCTTCTTCGGGTACACCGCCGTATTTCATCATCTTCGCTGCGTCCAGATTCAGCCGACGCATGCGTTCGTCGGAATCCGAGTTGATCGAAACGACAACTCCGTTCTTCCAAAGGATGTAGGCGTTGTACGGGATTGAGTCGTAAGCCTCGAGCTTGTAGCTCCAACTGTCGGCGAAGATCGAAACGCCCGTTCCCCGTTTCGCGATCTCAGGAGCGATCTTGTACGCCTCGAGTCCGTGCTGAAGCGTCGTGATACGAAAACCGAACTCATCCGCAAGCAGCAGCAGATTCAGGTGCTCGTCCGCACGATAACCATGAGCGTGAACAAGCCGCTTCCCCTCAAGTATCTCGACGAGCGGATCAAGCTCAATATCGCGGCGTGGTGGAACCTTTGTTTTCTTCGCCCGGTAATCGTCCCACGACTGTTTGTAATCGCGTGCTCGAACGAACGCATCGCGCATAACTTCGAGCGTTCCCATACGCGTTCGCGGATAGCGCGGAGTTTGCCCGGGCTGAAACGTCTGGCTCGAACGCTTCGGGTTTTCACCCATCGCGAATTTGATTCCCGGCGGTGCGTCGGGGATCAGGAAGTCTTCGATCGGTTTGCCAAACTTAAATTTGACCGTGGAGCTTTGTCCGCCGATCGCATTCGCCGATCCATGGAGCAAGTTAGCAGACGTTACCCCGCCGGCGAGCGCACGATAGATCGCGACGTCCGTCGGATTCAACACATCACGGATCCGCGTCATCGATGTCACGGACAGCGAACCTTCGTTGATCGCATCCATCATCGTATGCGAGTGCGCGTCGATAATGCCGGGCGTCACGAACTTGCCGGTCGCATCGATCGTTCTCGCTCCGCTGCCGGCTGTCAGATCTTTCCCGATCCGCGCGATCTTTCCGGCGCGAATCAGAATGTCGGTGTTCTCCATTGTTCCGCGAATGGCGGTCAGGACCGTCGCGTTCTTAATGAGAACTTCGTTGCCAGTTTGGGCAGTCGCACTAATGGAGAAGGCGGCAATTGAAAGCAACAAGATTGAAATGCGGTTCATAGTAAAAATCTGCTTCATGAATTGCCTCCCGCTTCAGCGGGAGGTTGGAGAACCAATCTTCGGGCCGGCTTTAGCCGGAGTTTCGCTAAAGCCACCGAATTTGCAATTACCTCCCGCCGAAGCGGGAAGAAATTCATCGGTCACGGATTCCGCGTCCCTGAAAACGGAACCGTCCCCTGCGGCAAATCCATCGTGCCCGACACCTGATTCCCGGTAACGGTTCCCTTAACATTGATCTCGATCTGCGATCCGCCGAACTGGACAGACGCGGCGAAGCTGAATCCCTCCGCCGTTACTTTTCCGTCCTTTATCGGAGAAGATCCAAGTTGGGTTTGCAGCGAACCGGTGATCACGGTCGCCTGCTGCGTTAGAGCAAGAGTTCCCGTCAATTGCTGTCCCGGAACCTCAATAGTGATCGAATAATTTCCGCCAACCTGTGCGATCGTCGCCGGAACTGTTCCCGGCGGCCGGCCACCGGTACTGGGTTTTTCAGCCGGCGGCTTCTGCTCGAATGGACGGCCGTCTACAAAGACGTTCGATACAAGTCGATCTTTTCCCAGCAGGTCGCCCTTAACAACCGTCAGGTTCGCGATCTTTCCCGTCTCGATCGAACCGAGCCGATCTCCGACGCCAAGTATCTCGGCCGATCCGAGCGTCATCGATCGGATCGCCGCATCGCGCGACAGTCCGTTCTCGACAGCCATACCCGCATTTGCGAAAAAATCGGCAAGCGTTGTTGCTCCACCGGATTGAAATGCGAATTTAACTCCGGCTTGTTGAAGCTTTGCGGCGCCCTTGGGTGTCTCGGCTCGAAAGCGGAGGAGATCCATGGTATCGGGATCAGCGTCCGCCGATGCCGCGGCAGTCCTTTTTGGAAAGTTAAGAGAAAGTAGGACCGGCACGTCTTGAGCTTTCAAACGGTCGGTAACTTTCCATGCTTCCTGCCCGCCGGCGATGATTGCCTTCAAGTTGAATTCTTTTGCGAAGTCCAGGGCTCTTATGATCTCGATCTCGCGATTCGCATTAAAGACTATAGGCATCTGGCGGTTGATGACCGGAAACAACGCTTCAAGAGATCCATCTGCGTCCGGACGTTTCATCCCACGCGGGCTGGAGGCATACATCTTTTGAATTTCCTGCAGACGCTGCGCGTCAAGAAACATCTGACGGAGGGCGGAGAAGGTTCCGAGCAGAGAGTTCGGGTATTGTCCGCCGATCGTCGTAAACGAAACATGTTCGGCGAACTGGGTCTTAATTATTATCCCCGACGCTCGATCACCCGCGAGGTTGATGATCGCCGACCTGCCATTGAAAATCCCGGAGCGGCCGACCGTGACGACGGTCGTGAACCCTGCATTGCGTACGCTCTCGAACTGAGCGTCGCCGGCACCAAGATCATCGGCTGCGATCAGCTCGGGTCGAAGCCCGGCCGGGTAGTTGGAATTCGCCTGTGTTGCCGGTTGCGGAACCGACGGCGCGACGCCTACCGTTGTCGGCGTCGGCGTCCGGGCCTGCATCCCAACATTCGTCAAGGCATCGACAAATCCCGGGTAAACTGTCATGCCCGTCGCATCGAAAACCTGTGCATCACTCGGGGCCTTTAGATCCACACCGACGGCGGCAATGAGACCATCGCGGACAACGACCGTACCTTTTTCTATGGTCGGGCCCGAAACCGTAACGATCCGTGCATTTGTGATCGCATACGACTGGGCACTTATGGACGCGGCGAGCAGACCGCTCGCTGCGAATGCGAGCAAAGCAAACTTAAGTTTCATAAAAGTAAATGCGGAGTGAAAACCTGGATTCTGGTTTACGGAGAGGATAAATGAAAAGTTTCGGAAAGAAAAGCAAAGGAAGGGACGAAGGGGCAAGTGACGAGTGGCGTGGCGAAGAACCATTTGCCTTCCCTCGTCACTCGTTACTTGTCACTCGTCACTCTTCGTAATCTTCGCTAAACTCTTTCTATGGGCGCAGTGGTCTTGTTTGACGGGGTATGCAACTTTTGCGACGCGTCCGTAAATTTCGTTATCGAGCATGACCGCGAAGGATATTTCAAATTTGCGGCGCTACAGTCGGAGGCGGGAAGGAACCTGGCGGCAGAGTACGGGCTCTCGGCGAAAGTCGGCGCGGTTAACATGGCCGATGATCTGATCCCGATCGACTCGGTGATCCTGGTCGAAGACGGCAAAGCGTACACTCATTCCACGGCGGCGTTGCGGATCGCTAAAAGGCTCGGCGGAATTTGGTCTCTTTTCTATGTCTTCATCATAGTTCCGCGGCCGGTCCGCGATTTCCTTTACGGTTTATTTGCGAGATACCGTTATCGGATCT
>JANMUW010000096.1:0-12557 GCA_031392105.1 Acidobacteriota bacterium
AATTCCTTCGCTGATTAAGCAGGTTTCTTAAAATTATTTATGAACCCGGTTATTGATCTGTTGAATTTTGCAGCTTCATCAAAGAGAAATTGATGTTCTATGGGTGCGGGAGCGCTCGAAGTTAATGGCTACGCGATGAGATTCCTAACGAAGACCGCTCCCGCAAAGGCGCAAAGTCGCAAAGAAGACCGCGAGGCATTCGGGATGCACTCGCGGTCGATTGAGGTACGCAAACGTTAGAACTTAGTAACTCCGATAGTATCGTTTTTTCGGATTGAGCTTGTAGGTGTAGAGTGCACCTGCACCGGCTCCACCCATCAGGCCATATGCGACACCGCGTCGTCCGCCAAGCAGCCCGCCGATCAACGCTCCGGCACCGGTCGCGATACCGATATTGATCGCATTGCGATGGCGTCGATAGAAACTCGGCCGCTGCGCGGTGTAACCAGCAGTTCTGTAACGCGGCGTGCTCAGATACGTTCTTGTAGCCGTCGTTCGCTTGTATTTACGGTGTCGGGAACAACTGTTATGAGCCTCCACCGAGAGAGGCAGTCCGACAGCAAAAACGAGGGACATCATTGCCGAAACCAAAAACTTTTTCATAGATAGAATCCTTCCTTCTAAAAAATTTAGTTCGAGGAGAGAATGTGCTAAGTTTTTGGAGAGAGAAAAAACGAGCGGCTTGGGTATTCTCAATATAACTTTTGAGATTCTGTATGACAAGCGCTGATTACCATCGCGATGAAGTTTATTCGCTACTCAAAATTCAAGGGCTTCGATGTCTCGGGACTTGATCTCGGATCGCTGATGGATGCGCTTTCCGAGCAGATGCTCGATTCGGGTTTTAACGAAGACTACTGGTGGACCCGCCAGCGAAATAACCCGGACGATTCTCTCGATGCGCTCCGACAGGCTATCCTTCAGGCACTCCTTGATCAGGATGTGCTGAGCGAGCAGGACGCCGAGCAGATGCTCGCCGACAACGGCGGAGAATTTCGAGGATCGCTTTTAGAAGAGCTTATCAACCAGCTCATCGAGCGTCTCGTCGAAGAAGGATATTTGAACTTAAAGGAAATTCCTGCCGAGCAGCGTCGAGATGCGCAGAACGGAAATGGCGGCGGGAATGTCGGTGAGGCGCCGCCGCGAAATATCAAATTCGAGGTTACGGAGAAGGGGCTCGACTTTCTGGGTTACAAGACGCTTCAAAAGCTCTTGGGCAGTCTCGGCAAATCTTCGATCGGCCGCCATGAAACTCATTATCTGGACACGGGTGTCGAGGCCGCGCTTAGTTCGAAGCAATATGAGTTCGGAGACACGATCAACCTCGATGTAAACGCGACTCTTCTTTCGGCCATCACCCGCGAGGGTCTGTCAGTCCCTCTCAATCTTGAATATAGCGACCTTTATGTTCACCAGCAGGATTACAATTCGTCATGTGCGACCGTCGTCATGCTCGATTGTTCGCACTCGATGATCCTGTACGGTGAAGATCGGTTCACGCCTGCGAAGAAGGTCGCGCTGGCGCTCGCGCATCTGATACGGACCCAGTATCCGGGGGACTCATTAAAGATCGTTTTGTTCCATGACGGTGCCGAGGAGTTGCCGCTCGCTCGTCTCGCTGCGACGCAGGTCGGGCCGTATCACACCAACACCGCTGAGGGCTTAAAGTTGGCCCGCAGGATCCTGACGTCACAAAACAAGGACATGAAGCAGATCGTCATGGTAACGGACGGGAAACCGACTGCAGCATTTGTCGAACCATCGAATCCGGCGTTCTTCGGTTATCGCAAGTATTCGAATCGCGTGCCGGGCGAGAAGCGCCTTCTGTACAAGAATTCGATGGGCAACGATCCTTTCGTCATGGCCGAGACGTTCAAGGAGGTACAGGCCTGTCGCAAATCAAGAGTGATGATCAATACCTTTATGCTCGCCAGCGATCCTTATCTGATGGACTTCGTGAAGCAGATGACTGCAATGACGAATGGTAAAGCGTACTTTGCAAATCCGAACAACCTCACGCAGTTTGTCCTGATGGATTTTCTCAAACGGCGAACAAGTCGTGTTCGGTAGAGTTTTTCCCAGGCCGTCGCACACTGAATCTCCACCCAATGCTTTTCCGCCAAACACTTAACGAAGAGCTCGAAAAGAAGAGCGAAGAATTTCGACAATTCGTATCGGAGTACTCTTCGGATGTCCGTGTGTACCTCGCCGCACTCGAACGCCTTGAGAAAACACCCACGGCGGAAATAGATAAACTGTTGGTCGATCGCGATCAAACTCCAGCGGCAATACCTTCGGCTGAGATCGCCCGCGGATCATTCACGATCGGATTCGACAAAACCTGGGACAATCACGAACAGGCGCGTACGTGGGCCGCTGAGATACTGGACGGGCGTGTGACATTCGCTGCCGACGGAAGTCAGATCTACACCGGGAAAGAAACCGTCGTGCCTATCGCCGCAGTCCAGATCGGGTGGTTTGAGAATCCGCATGACGCCGATTCGACTTACGAAAAGAACGGACGGTTTGAGATTCTGACTCCCGCAGATCTTCTATCCGAATGGGAAGAACCGATGAACCCGGACATTCGCGTCGAGGCGGCGCGCTATTTGGGTGAGGTCGATCGGATCGCGGAATTCCTCCGTGCGAAAACGGGCTGGGAAACACGCGGCGAACGCATGCCGATCGCGTTTTTTGACAATCCGCTGCTCGTCCCGTTCTCGCAGAAGGGCCTCCAGAAAAAATTTCTCGATGCGACTGTTCGACTGGTCGAGTTGTCAAAAGAAACCGCAGTGCCGCTCGTCGGCTATGTCGATCGCAGCTACTCGCGGGACATTCTCGGGATGCTTGAAGTGTTTACTGAAGGCGATAGCAGATCGGCATCGGCCGTCTTCGATGCATCGGTTCTACGCGGATGTCGTGCGGACGGTTCCCGCGTGTTGGAAGTCTGGGGTGATCGCACATGTTTCTGCTATTCGACACGACGCGGGCTCGAAGGCTTTCTCGATCCTTCGAGCGGAAAGTCGACCGTTGGCTTCACCTATCTTCAAACAACATCCGATTCGGCGCCTGCCCGATTGGACTTCCCGGCGTGGATCTACGAGGACGGATCGCTCGATGAGGTCATCGATGTCGTACGGGCTGAATGTGTTGTCGGGCTCGGATATCCCTATTCGCTGGAAACGGCCGACCAGGCAGCTGTGATCTCGACTAGGGATCGCGAAGTTTTCTTCCGGGCTTTGCAGGAATTAACGACTCGTGAAAAACTAGATTTCAGTGTCGCTCGCAAGGACGCGAGCAAACAGAGAAGACGTTAGATGGGCCTTTATACACCCTCAACTCAGGACCAAAACCCGATGGTAGATACTGCACGCGCGTGTATCGTCTATTCGCTGGTTCCTTATCTTGGGATCGTGTTCATACCGCCAGCACTGGCAATTAGCGGATTCGGGTATCTTCGCTCGGAGCGGAAGCATACTGATGATCGGCACAGATTTATCTTTTCTGCCGCCCTAAGTTTAGCCGTCCTTGCAGTCCAGATATTTCTCTGGTGGCTGCTCTATTTCATTCCGAAGCTCGGCGTATAAGATGAAAATCGCAAAGATCGTAAGCTCGAATTCTCACATCGACTACGTCGCGCGCGTTATCGATTCGCTGGATTCCGACGCCCCGCCGAAAGCCCGGGATCACTGCTTCGGACAGTTTGTTCGGCTCGACGGTGATGGCGAGGACGTCGTCGGTATCATATACGATTCGCGACTCGTAAATCCCGAATACGGCAGTTTTGGGCCGCGTCTTAGCCCGCGTCCCGCGCTCGGAAGTTTTAGCCCGGACTATATAAACGAGCAGGGGATCCTGATCGGCATTCTGCTGTTAGGGACGATTGATTCTGCAGGGAAAACCACACACGGCATACCGAAGCAGATAGTTCCGCCCGGTCAGGATGTAACGAAGATTGAGGCCGATGCGGTGAAGCGATTTCACTCGGATGATAGTGGGCAGATGCACCTGCATTACTACTCACAGGTCGTCGCTAACGCAGGACAATTTGCTCTCCCGGTGCTGGATTCGATCATTGAGCAACTAATTATCGGTTGTGCTGATGCAGAGACCCAACGCCTGCAGGTGCTGAAACAATCGCTGATCTGGCAGGGTACATTTGGCGGGATGAAGCTATAGAAAACCGAATGCTCGAACTCGAAAAAATTTATCGCGAAAACTGTCTCGATACGATGGCCCTCATGCCTGACGATCTGCTCGACATGACTATCACGAGTCCGCCGTACGACGATCTCCGCGATTACAACGGATATCATTTTCCGGTCGAGGAAATTGCCGCGGGGCTATTGGCAAAAACAAAACCCGGCGGTGTCGTGATCTGGGTTGTTGGAGACAGGACTCTAAACGGCAACGAGACGCTGACAAGCTTTCGTCACGCGCTCACGTTTCAGGAAGCGGGATTCAAGGTTCACGATACGATGATCTATCACAAGAACAATCCGATCCCGAGCGATTGCGGCAAACGATACCGGCAATGTTTCGAATACATGTTTTGCTTTAGCAAGGGCCAACCAAAAACGTTCAATCCCCTCATGCAGCCGATCAAACAGGAGAAAGCTTTCAAGTCGTTTCGGATAACAAAGGTCGGCCGCAACGATCTTGCACACGATCATGTCGCGCCGAAAGAGCGAAAGGTGAATAACATTTTCTCTTACAATGTCGGTACTTCGTCGTCTCGAGACAAGATAGCATTTGAGCATCCGGCGATCTTTCCAGAGAAGTTGGTCGAGGACCAGATCTCGACGTGGACGAACGAGGGCGACCTCGTTTACGACTGTTTTATGGGTAGCGGGACGACGGCGAAGATCGCCCATCTTCTGAAACGACGTTGGATTGGATCGGAGATCTCCGAGGAATACGTCAAGATAGCTCATGCGAGACTGGCCGAGCATATTAAGGGCAAGAAGATTTTTGCTGCGAAGTGAACAACCAAACCGGGGTGAAAAGCGTCTATAAAGCGTTCGTTACACTGGTTTCTCCTCGATAAGTTTTTAGAAAAGGAACTTCCATGAAGCGTATATATTTTCTGATAATTGCTTTGTTATTGTGCGTGGGCCCGGCATTCGCGCAGCCCCGTCCGGTCGATGCCTCAGCAAAACCCGCGGTTGCAGCTCCGGGCAATCCGGCTCCGCCTTCGTTCGAAGCGAAGTATGAGGGCGGGATGTTCGGGTACACCGAGAAAGAAGTTGGAATGCTGAAGTTTGACGACGAGAACGAGCGGATCGTCTTTTTCGGTAAGGACCAGAAGGAGAAATTTCATATTCCCTACAAGTCCGTCCAGGTGATCTACCCGCAATCGAAATCCGTTACTTCAACCACTGGGCACGTCGTCAGCGCCGTTCCGCTTCCGGGTGCGTTCCTTGGCGGGTTGATAAAGGAAAAGCGTCGTTATCTGGTTTTGCATTTTGACGATCCGGATGTCGAATCTGCCCGCGGTCTGGTGAATTTTAAGCTGGAGAATAAGGAGCTGCTCGATTCGGTTATTCAGAGTCTGGCGGGCAAAGCAAACCTTACGCAGCGAGGCGACGCTTATTACAGGCCGAAGAAGATCAAGAACGAGATCTAGTTAAGGTCGCCGAAGCGATTCTGCAGGAGGGCCGCGAAGGTGATCGCCGCAGTCTCGGCCCGCATGATCCGTGTGCCGAGTTTGACCGGGATGAAACCCCGTTCTTCCGCAAGCTGTATCTCAGAATCTTCCCAACCGCCCTTTGGTCCAACGAGGGCGGTTATGTTTTTCTCGACGGGCTTTTCAGGTATAGCCTTTCCTCCTTTCTCCGAGAACATCAAAAGTAATCCCGAGTCCACGCTGACACTGGTGACGAACTCGTCGAATCCGATCGGCTCATCGATCGTCATCACTTTTGACCGCTCGCATTGCTTGGTAGCCTCGAGCGCGATCTTTCGCCAGCGTTCCGTCCGCTTTCTCGTGGCTTGTAGATTTACTTCGCTGCGGAAAGATACCATAGGCGTCACCCGCGCGACTCCGAGCTCGACAGCTTTTTGGATAACAAGATCGAATTTGTCGTTCTTGTATGCGGTGGCTGCGATCCTCAGATCAAGACTCGATTCGGGAGCCGGCGGGTCGAGACTTTTGATGATTTGAAGCTGTGTTTCTTTTTTGCCGATATTAGTTACCGTCGCCAGAAACTCACGCCCTTCGCCATCGAAAACCTGAGCCTCTTCACCCGGTTTCATCCTGAGAACATCGCGGAGGTGTCGCGTTTCTTCGATCGCCAAAGTTACGATCTGATCCTGGAACTGCTCCGGAGGCGCGAAAAAACGTCTCATACTTCTTAAATCTCTCCGAATGTCGATACAAAATCGGCCGAGCTTCGTCGCAGTTTGATCCACGATTCGAAAAGCTCCGGCGACTGCAGCCAGATCGTTAACCATTCGGCGATCTCGCTTGCTTCAAGACGGGTGGCATCGGCAACGTTAGCCTTTTTCGCGACACCCGATTTGCTTTCCTTCTCCGCGATCACTTTAGTACGCAGCAATCTCAACCCTTCGCGGTCGTCGTCGGCCACGAATTTTCGCCGTAGATTCTCCATTTGTCTTATGGATCTGAGCGTCGCTCGCAGATCTTCAGTATCAACGAGATTTGCAAACGCCGCGTCGTAGGGACGGTCCGAAGCGCGCTTCACATAAAGCTCCATTATTTCGTTGTGACGAAGCTCGGCACCTTCGTCCGCCAGAAGACGCGCGATCTTCATCGGCGAGTCGACAGCCGGCTTTCCAAAGACACCGTCCACAACTGTTTCAATCGCTTCGATCTCCGTCGCTCCGACAGTTTCACAGTCAAGCTTTTCCCAAACCTCGATGATCAATTCGATTTTGTTTCGAGATTTCCACACTGGTCTATTTAGATCCGGAGATAACTTTTATCAAGTCCGTCGAGGAATGATCCTTCGGGTCGCCGACTATCGCGATTCGGCCGCCATAGGCCAACACTCGCTCGCGTTCTGGAACGGTTTCGGTGGTGTAATCCGTTCCCTTCGCATGCACGTCGGGACGGATCGCGTCGATCAGCTCATCGACGGTCGGCTCGTCGAAAATGGTGACCACATCGACAAAACGCAGGGACGAGATGATCTCAGCCCGTTCGGTTTCCGAAATATACGGTCGGCCATTTCCTTTTAGATTGCGGACCTGCTTATCGGAGTTTATTCCGACCACCATAAAGCCACCGAGCGCTTTCGCACCCGCCAGGTAACGAATGTGGCCCGCGTGTATCAGGTCAAAACAACCATTCGTGAGAATGATCGTCGCACCCGCCGATCGTTCGGCTTGAACGCGCGAAATGAGATCGGTTCTGGACAATACCGGGGCGTTCGGCTGGTTCATCAACTTCGTGTCGCTAAGGTCAGGTCTTCGGGATTTGACTCGAGCGAGGCGAGCAATTCCGCGGTCGTAACCGAAGCAGTCCCGCGTTTCATTACCACAATGCCGCCTGCGTGATTTGCGATAGACGCGGCATCCGCGAACGACAGTCCCGATGCCAGGCCCAGAGCGAAGGCCCCGATAACCGTGTCTCCCGCTCCCGTAACATCGATCGGCTCCTTCGACCCAACGGCCTCGAGATGTCGCGGAGCTTCATTCTCTTCGAACAATTTCATTCCCTTGCTTCCGCATGTGACGAGGAGGGCTTTGTAGCCGAGCCGCTGGCGCAGCTCCGTGCAGGCGTCGTCGGTAAAATCTTTTCCAAGGATCTGCTCGGCCTCTTCCTGGTTGGGCGTCGCCGCGACGGCTCCGGGAAAATCCTGAAGTCTAAAGCGCGAATCGACGATCAGGGGAATTCCACTCTCAATCGATTGCTGCCGCGCAATATCGGCGATCTCCGGTTCTGCGGCGCCGTAATTGTAATCCGAGACAATGATCGCGTCGGCTCCTTCGCAAGCCCGCGCCACATTCTCCTTCAGTTTCGAGTAAAGGTCGGCACCTATTGCTCCACCGTGGGCATAATCGATGCGGATCACCTGCTGCCGTGGTGCATGCTGCTGGCCGGCCAGAACCCGGACCTTCGTAGTGGTCTCGAGCCGATCGTCTGAAACAATGTAGTGGCAGTCGACATTCGAAGCCGTTAACTTTTCCTTGAGAACGGAACCGTTCGCGTCAGTTCCCGTAAATCCGACCAGAACCGGTTTTCCGCCGAGCGACGCAATGTTAACGGCCGCGTTCGCCGCTCCGCCGGCGCGGGTGTCGGTGTTTTCGTGATTGAGAATGAACACCGGAGCCTCGCGCGAGACACGAGAGATGGTGCCATGAAGAAATTGGTCAGCCACGATGTCTCCAATGACGACGACCCGTCTTTCTCCAAACTGATCTCGAATTATTTCAGCAAGCTTCGACATTTTCGTTCGATACACAAAAAGAAAAAGGGCGAGAACCTCAAGGCCCTCACCCTAAAATCTAACATCGTTTCCCGTACTAGTGCGAATCGTAACTCGCAACCGGGAAATCGTTCGCGCTGCCCCATTGATAGACAAGCGTGTCGAAAAGGCTGGTACTACGCTGCACGTAAAATGTGCCGTTAGTATTTCGCCATACAGCGACATCAGTTTTGCCGTCACCGTCATAATCGTTCTGCGCATTCAGATCGGTGCCGGTAAGTCCGAATGTGGTCGCGAACAAATTACCGTCAGTGCTCTTGCGAATATACCAAACGAGGTTTGAGGTCGGTGTCGTTCCCTCACGTACGACTGCGATATCGGTCTTACCGTCGCCATCGTAGTCACCGGGTACAACAAGGTCGTTGCTCAGGCCCCATGCGATCGCACTAAAGCCGCCGAGCGTGCCCTGGATATAAAACGTACCCTGATCCACAGCTGTTGCGCCGGGACGCTGAACCGCAAAGTCGAATTTGAGATCGCCGTCATAATCGCCAGGAGCCGTATAGTCCGTCGAGAGTCCGAATTGGACCGCGACAAATCCACCATCAAGGCTTCGCAGGACGTACCAGATCATCGCACCGTTCGTTCGTCGGACGACCGCAAGGTCCGTCTTACCGTCGCCGTCATAATCTCGCCCAACCGGCTCATCGCCTGTGATTCCAAATCCGACAGCGGTAAACGTGTTTCCGTTACTGTTGAGGCGGTACCAGACACCGGTGGTGTCGCGCCAAACCGAAATATCGCCCTTGCCATCACCGTCGAAATCACCCGGTGCCATGAAATCCTCATTTGCAAGGCCGAACGAAGTAAAGGTGAAGCCGCCACCGCTCCGCGAAATGTACCAGGTGTTGTTCAACGGTCGGAATATGGTGAAGTCAGCTTTGCCGTCGTTATCAGTATCCATGGCTTTACGAAGACTCAACTGAGCCGATGCCGAAACAACGAAAAGCAGTGCGACGACCGCAATAAAAACAGATTTGCCGGTAGCGGCCACGATATTTCTCATCTTAATTTCCTTCTTTTTGAATCTCTAAGGTTCCAGCGATTGGATAGGGAACCATAAATATACTACCAGATTTGCCCCGATTGCAAAGAAAATCTATCGAAAAAGCCTGATTCTGGACGCCTTTTCCTGATTGCCCGGTCAGTGATTACGAACCCTTAGACGTCTCCATAATAATAATAGTTGGAAAAACCCCCCAACTTTAAAAAAAGATCAGTTTCTTGACTGGTTAACTGTCACAGTCTGTCCGGCGATCGTGAGAGTCCCGACTCTAGAAATCACAGGATTATAAGTCACCCGGAACCTCATCGAACCATTGCCACTGGCCGTATCAGCTCCGTCAACCTTTATCCAGTTGACGTTGCTCTTGATCGAATAGTCACAATTCTGAGCAGCGGTAACGTTAACCGTATAATAACCGCCCTTGGTTCTTGCGTTGACCGTTTGAGTCGAAAGATTGAAATTACAAACGGTCTGGTTCTGCAGAGCATTGCCGACATTAAGCCGGCCGCCCATCCGGTTGAAACCTGCGAACTGCGGCAGAACGTCGACAGTGTTGAGGAGCGTCGCTTTGAGCGAAGCGGGCGATAAAGCCGGATTGTACGCCGACAGCAACGCAGCGGCTCCTGAAACGTGCGGCGTTGCCATTGAGGTCCCGCTCGAGTTTCCATAACTCGAATCCGAAACTGCTGTCGTGCTACGAATATTGACACCCGGCGCAGCGAGATCGACGCTGACGAGACCGTAGTTGAAAGCTCGCGCGTCCAACGAGTTCGAGCCGCCTACCGAAAGAATGCTTGGTGACGTGTAGTTCGACGGATAATGAGGAGTAATGTCGTTGTTAGTTCCGGAGTTTCCGGCCGCGAACACATTGAGAATGCCGGCATTACCAAGCGCATCGATAGCATCCTTCGTGGCCTGGTCGTAACCGCATGCTTCCAGACATCCGCCGTACGAGTTATTCGTGACGCGGATGTTCACGCCGCGATTCTTCATGAGCAAGACATACTGGTAAGCGTTGATCAGCATCGCCGATGTCGTGTCGGTGCCGGTCGGGCTGTAGATCTTGATCGCCATCAAACGCACAGTCCAATTTACGCCGACCACGCCGAGCATATTATTGCCGACGGCGCCGATCGTTCCCGATGTGTGGGTGCCGTGGCCGTTCTGGTCTAGCGGGTCGGAATCGTTATACCGAAAATCCCAACCGTAGTAATCATCTATGAAGCCATTATTGTCGTCGTCGACACCATTGCTATTCGTTTCGCCGGGATTCGTCCAGATATTCGCGGCCAAATCAACGTGTGTGTAGCGTATTCCGGTATCGATGTTCGCAACCACCACGCTCGAACTACCCGTCGAAAAGTCCCACGCTGTCGGGGCGCCTATTTTGGTGAGCCCGTACATTCCCGCGAGACCGAAATCCGGGTCATTCGGCGTCGTCAGAAGGTGATAATAAAAGTTGGGCTGTACGGCGATCACGCCGTCGAGCTTTTGATAGTCGAGCAAGGCTTGCTCAACCGTCATACCAGTCGGGATTCGTATCCGCCGCCAGCCGAGATCGCCCAGGTTCTCGAGCACGTTCGCACCGTCACTCACCAGCCTATCCATCGAACGGCGAGCCGAGGTCGATGAATCGATCTTGATCAAGACCTCATCGGGCACATGCGTGTCGTTTTTTTGCTGAGCCATCGCAAACAAGGCCGACAATAGGACGAACATCAGAGCGGTTGTTAGTGATTTGATATGCATAGAAGATAAAAACCGCACGTCAGACAGTGCGCCGGGCCAGGCTCGAAAGACAATCGATTATATTGAGTCGGTCTCAGAAATGCCAGATATTTCGGGAAGAAAGAGGTAAATGGGGCGGCTAGTGGGAATCGAACCCACGACATCCAGAACCACAATCTGGCGTTCTAACCCCTGAACTATAGCCGCCATACCCAATTTGGGATTTGGGAATTCGGATTGCGGATTTGGGTAATCCCATATCCGAAATCCCAAATCCCAAATCGAAATGCCCCCGGCACGACTCGAACGTGCGGCCCACAGCTTAGAAGGCTGTTGCTCTATCCAACTGAGCTACGGGAGCACAAAGCGAACTAAAATCTTAGCCACTGGGTCGTTACAAGTCAAACTTTAGGCTGTTTCCGTTCGATGTTCGTTGATCTTGGCGAGCATCTGGTCGAACACCTCGGTTAGATCAAGATCGCTCGTATCGATGACAATAGCGTCCGGGGCTATGGTCAATGGCGAATCCGCACGCGAGACATCCCGGGCATCCCGTTCATTGATCTCGGCAAGGGTCTGTTCGAGCGTGCTAGTGCGGCCTTTACCGTTGTCCTCGGCAAATCGCCGCTGAGCACGAGCTTCGGGCTTTGCGGTGAGAAAAAATTTGTAATCGGCATTTGGGAAGACAACGCTGCCAATGTCGCGGCCTTCAAGAACGCATCCGTTTGGATCCCGATTACCGATCTGGCGCTGGTGCTGTACCATGATCCGGCGAACTTCGGAGATCGTAGAGACGACTGAGGCAGCTTGAGCTGCCTCAAGCGTGCGTATGTCTGCCGAAACGTCGTGGCCGTTGAGAATGACCTTCAAACCATCGGGTTCTCCTACGAGTTCGATCGACGCATTCTCGGCTATATCTGCGAGTCGCTCCGTGTCCTGGAGACTGAGGCCCTGATTCAGAGCTGCCAGCGCAACCGCCCGATACATTGCACCCGTATCGAGATAGAGTAAGCCAAGTTTCTTAGCGAGCATTTTGCCAAGAGTGGATTTGCCCGCCCCGCTTGGCCCGTCAATAGCGATGATCATTAGTTCCAGAGTGCAAGCTTTCCTTGCTATTAGCCGATGGATTTTTTGGCCTTCGCAGGTAGTTTATCAAAAACCAGTTGATATGACGTCCCGATCAGTGACTTAAGCTCTGTCGGCGTCACGGCATCCAGATTTTCGATCCGCACCCATTTGTAACGGCCGACATATGCCGCCGGATCAATTCCTTCGCGCTCGATGAGCTCATCAAACTTCTCCGGCGTGCATTTAATTGAGAGGCCGCTCTGGACGGAGTCAGCTCCTGTCACGCAGAACATTTTCGCGCCGAC
>JANMUW010000111.1:0-4866 GCA_031392105.1 Acidobacteriota bacterium
TATGCCGCGGTACGAGGCGGACACCGATCTCGATACCGTCAATCAGGCGATCGAGGATAACAAGATCACCGAACCGACGGCGGTCGATAGTCTACATAAGTTAAAGGACGCTTTTCAGAACGAACAGGGGTGGGTTCCCATTTATTATCTTTTTGATGCGGATGGGAAATTGAAAACCCGTGCGGCCGGCGAATTCGGGATCGGAGTGCTTCAGACCGCTCTCGATAAAATGTTCGCCGGGCATGCGGTGGCTGCCTGACATGCAAAAGCCCGCGGGTAAGCAAGGGCGATAAACTCAACATTGAGCATATCGCCCGTGCTTCCGCCCGGGCTTTTGCATCGTCTCAAATGTTCCCGCTGAACAGTTCCCAGAAGATCGCGCCGATGATGTACAAGCTAACCAAGATCGATCCGACCAGCAGCAATATCAAGAATCCGATAATTCCAAAAACAAACAGATAGTCGCTCGTGGTTGCGACATCCTTCCCCGTCGCACGAGCACGGATCAGATCCATGTTCTGCTTATTCGACTTCCAAAAGAAATCGAACGCATCGCCGATGAACGGTATCGTGCCGACGACGTAATCCAAGCCAATATTGAATGCCATTCTCAGCAAGGTGATCTTCGGCACCCCGTAACGAGCACCTGCGAACAGGATGTAGAACGAGGCGAACGACGTTAGCGTGTCTCCGACGTTCGGGATCAAACCGATCAGCGCATCGAGACCGAATCGCCATCCGGTTCCCGGAATCCGAAATAGTCCGTCGAGATAGCGCGACAGATTCTCGAGGCCCTCTTCGATCTCGACTGGTGTTTGCTGCTTTTTCGGCAATCCTAGAATGCCGCGCTTTTCTGTCTCTTCCATCCAATTTTAAACGCGGAGATCGCGGAGGTCGCGGAGAGGGAAATAACGTTTGCTTTATTTCTTACTCCGCGGGCTCCGCGATCTCTGCGTTGAAATCCCCTCTACGATTCTTACCGAGACTATCTTATCGCCTCTCACAATTTGATCTACGACTTTCATCCCGGTTTCGTTCACACGACCGAAGACCGTGTACCCGCCATCGAGATGCGGCTGAGGTGAATGTGTGACGAACCACTGCGACCCGCCGGTATCCTTACCCGACAACGCCATGCCCACAGCTCCGCGTTCGTACGGAACCATGTTCATCTCGCAGCGGATCGACCAGCCCGGTCCGCCGTTACCGTCGCCGCGCGGATCGCCATCCTGCATCACGAAGTTCGGCACGACGCGATGGACCTCAAGGCCGTTGAAATAGCCGGTACGCGCAAGCTTGATGAAATTATCTACGGTGAGCGGAGCCGCTTCAGGAAGGAAATCGATCGTGAAAGTTCCCTTATCGGTTGTCAGAATCGCTCTAATATTTCCGTTCTTTCGCGCCAGAGCTCGGCGATAATCTGCGTCAGAATTCAAGAGTTGTCCCAGTTTCGTGCCGGTCTCAGCATCGTAAGCCCAAACGGTTTTCCTTGCTGTAGCCGCGAGCTTACTGATATTGGTTCTTTCTGAAACTGGAACGTCTTTCCATGCATCGTTGTCGTTGATGAGGTCGAATGTTTTCTTGCGGACAAGGTAATCAACATGGGAGAGCGCCTTTGGAAGTACGCGGGCGGTCGCCATTTTGTCGAGCTTGAAAATCGCATCCAGGATCGCGAGTTGGGCGTCGTTTTCCATTTTGTCGCTAAGCAACGATCTTTCGAACGCAACGCTAAGTGCTTCTACATTCTCGCCCGCCGACGGAAGGTCGCCGAGGATCCCCGCCGCCGCTACGCGAATCTGCACGTCCTTGTTTTGAAGCGCCTTTCGTCCGATCTCACCGAGGTCGCTGGTCTTAAACCGGGCGTACGCCTGCAGAACATCGGGAGCAGCCTTGATCGTATCCGCATCACTTACCGGATCCGCCTCGGCGTAGGCCTTCGCGAGAGGTTGAAGGATACCCGGAGCCTCTGTCTTCATCCGCTTGCCTTCTTCGTTCGTCGGCTCAAGTGTGGCGAATTCACCGACGACCTGTGCGAGAGTGCTGTACTGTCTCCAGTGCGTAAGTTCGGGTTTGTTCCCGTCATCACCGCGGCCCGGCGAGATCCGAAGGCGGGCGATATAAACTTCAGTTGAAAATCCGCGATCGAGTTTTCCGAATTGACGGAATAGATCGACGGCTCGCTCATCGCGGGTATTTGTCATGAGACGGCCGAGCGTGGTCGCGATCTCGAGAAACTCGCTGTGCTCGTTCGGAATGCGAGTTGGCTTCCACGCAGTCTTGTAAGTCGCGAAAAGTACCTCTCCGCGTTTTAATAGTGGCTCGGCAGCCTTCGAATCTTTCAGCGCAGCCAGTGATCTGATCGCGGCGACCCGCACGCGCGAATCCGGATCCGATACCGCAGCCTTGATCAAAAGATCGACAGCTTCCTTATCTTCGGCGGAGCCCAAAACACGCGCCGCATTCGCACGCGCAACAGCATGGACATGAGTCGCAAGCAGATCACGCGCATCGCGATTGGCATTTTTAGCTCGAAGGCGAGCGAGTGTGTTTAGCGCATCAGCGACAATCGCTGGGTCGGTGAACGCGAGAAACTTTCGAACCGTTTCTTCCGAACCGACGGGTCGTGCGCGTAACGCGGCGGTAAGCGCAAGTCGGATGGTTCCGCTGTTTTGATTCGCGCCTTTTTTCAACTCGGCCTCGAGCGTGAAGACGATCGCCTGGCCAAGGTCCTTTGCTTTCGGATCCTTCGGATTCGCTGCGGCTATCTTCCCCGCCGCTTCGGTCAATCGTCCACGGTTATCGTGTTCGATGGTCCCCGGCATTTGCGCCCTTGCCGTCTCGCCTATCAACCTCAGGATAATGTCGGCAGCTTTGATGGATTCGATCTCGCCCAGCGCGAACGCGGCCATCTCGCGTACTCGCGCTGATCGATCAGTCAGAAGGCTCGACAGTGCCGGCACCGCCGCATCGTTTCCTATCCGTCCTACAGCAAGCGCGGCGCGAATCCGGACTGGTTCGCTCGGACTCTTTAACAAAGCTTCGAACGCATTGTCGTACCGGCGCGCGTCTTCCGCCTTAAGGATCGTGATGTGGGTCGCGGCGGGAATCTGGCTGACAGCAACCGGGACGAATAGAAACAGCAGGTAAAATAGATTTCGAAATTGTTGCATTTGAAATTATGTCGGAACGAAGAACCCGGTCGCTCCACTGACTATTGCCGCAATGGCCTTCGAGCTAAGTACCTTGTAAAATCGTCGCTGAACGCTAAGCTGCCGAAGTCTCAACGATCTCGTAGCTCGTCGTGATCTCGGCCGTAGGACGGACGGTCGCCGCGACCGAGCAGTATTTCGTATCCGAAAGCTCGACCGCATCCGCCACGGCTTTTTCCGAAACCGTACGCCCGTGCACGATATGGTGAACATGGAACTTGATGAACTTTCGCGGATGCTCTTCGACCCGCTCGCCCGTGATCTCAACTTTGTAATCAACTACGTCCTGCCGCTTTTTTGACAAAATCGAGATAACGTCGGCAGCGGTGCAGGCCGCCACAGAGACGAGAAGCATCTCAAGCGGACTCGGCGCGGCACGCCTTTCGCCTTTCGCATCAATCGTTTGTGCGTGTCCGCTCGGCGGAATACCGATAAAGAATTCGTCCCCCGCATATTGAACGGTCGCCTTGTAATTGTTTCCCGACATCAGGTTAATTCCCCTATTTAGATGACTGAATTATGGAAATCTTAGCACACAGCTATTCTTCAGCCGCCGGGTGGACCGAACGAACAACTTTTGGAACAAAAAATGCTTCAAACTGGTGGGATTACTCTCTTTATAATTCGACTGATTGGAGAACGTTATGAAACGACTTGGTAATTTTTTCGCCGCGATGGCCGTGCTTTCGTTTGTTGTACTTGGAACGGCTGGATTCGCCGACGCACAGCGCCGGAACGAGCGGCAGATCCGTGACCTCGTCCGCTCGCTCAATGCGCAGATCGACGATTTCCAGTATGGGCTCGATTATCAGCTTCGCAGCACATCGGGTCGCACGCAGGATGTCGAAAATGTGCATGACAGTATTCGAAGCTTGCAGACGAAGGTCGATGATTTCGAAGAGAATCTCAACAACCGCCGCGAAAACCGCGACGATATGCGCGAGATCATCAACGCAGCGAAAGATGTAGATCTCTACATGACTCAGAATTCGCAGAACCGGCGCATCGACACCAACTGGCAAAGCGTTCGAACGACCATCAATTCACTCGCATTGAACTACGGCGTAACGCCGGATTGGGGAACAAGCGCGACAACTTCGCCGGTGGTCACCCAGGATCCTGTCGCAGCTCTTCCGCCTAGGATCTCTGCACCCGTTCGAAATTCGGCACCTAGCAACGGATTGACTGGAACATATCAACTCGATACCGGGCGCAGCGAAAGCACAGCGGATATTATTGCAAGCAGCCACGTCGCCGGCTCTCAGCGGCAGGACCTTGAATCGAAGCTCGAAGCGCCGGAGCAGATCGCTATCGACGTTCGCGGAAACGAAGTCACGCTCGCTTCGTCGAAAGCCTCGCCCGCAACATTTGTCGCCGACGGCCGTGAGAAAACCGAGCAGGCGAACGGCCGAACGGTTCGGCTCAAGGCAACACTGCGCGGTGAAGAATTGACGATCACGAGCCTCGGCGGCGACACGGATTACACGGTCTCTTTCACGCCGATGGACGGTGGCAGAACATTGAAGGTCACCCGCCGCATCACGACCGATTACCTAACCGAAACGGTTTTTGCGGAGAGCGTTTACAACAAGACCGAATCATTCGCCGGTCTCGGTATCGACAGAAACTCGGGCAGCGCATCTTCGGACAGCGGCAC
>JANMUW010000119.1:0-6467 GCA_031392105.1 Acidobacteriota bacterium
TGCCTGGATATCGAGGCCAGTGATCACGAGAGCTATGAACATCGACGGTGGCACGAATCCTGTGTCCAGCGTTCCGTCCGAATTGAAGCGGGCAAGATTCAGGCGCGTGGTGCCGTTCGCATTCAGGAATTGACCGGCCGCTACAATCTTACCGTCGGGTTGGACGAGCACGCGGGTGCCAAGACCTTCGAGACCTAACTGCGCTGTAAACGTGGTATCAAGTGAGCCGTCCGCGTTGGTTCGCAGCAATATCGGGTTTCCGATTGGCGTAACATCCGTTGAAACGGTGGAGCCGCCGAGAAGCACCTTTCCATCAGCAAGATAAAGTGCGTCATTGACGACCGGAAGCGGGTTGGCCGACGGGTTGTACGAATTGTCGAGTACCCCTTCGGAGCTCACGATCGCGGCCCGACGTCGGCTGACGCCGATGTAATTAAGCATGCCGCCGCCTAGTAACATTCGTTGGTCGGGAAGTATTTGGATCGAACGTATCGGTCCGTCAGGAGCTGAATTGCTAAACGTTGCGTCTACCACGCCATTCGCCGAAGTGCGACAGAAGAATCGCAGCACAAACCCGTTCACCTGTTGGAAGTCTCCACCGACGACGAGCTTCCCATCAGCCTGCTGGCGAACAACATTGATCCGGTTGTCACTGTTGATCGGACCAAAAGACCCATCGAGAGATCCCATCGCTGTATACCGGATCAGTTGGGAGCCGGTGGCAACGACAATGTCACCGCTCGCCTGGGGGACTATGCTAAATACGTCGAAAGCCGGTGCCGGGCTGAAATTTAGAAACGAGTCGAGTGATCCGTCCGAGTTGAGCCGTACGATGCGCTCTTTATTCCCTGTCGCAGTTAAATAAATAAATGCTCCGCCGATGAGAATCTTTCCACCGGGCAAAACGACGATGTCGAAGACCGTCGCGGTCAATGGTTGCTGCGCGAAAGACTCGTCAAGTGTCCCGTCCGTATTGAGGCGAATCAATCGATACTTTGGCAGGCCATTGACCTCAAAGAAATCCCCGCCGACAAGGATCTTCCCGTCGGACTGGAGCTCGATGTCCAGGACGTTTGTCCCGGTGGGTGAAAAGTTAGCGTAATGAGTCGGCAGGAAGGTCAAATCGGTTGTTCCATCGGGGTTCAATCGGACGAGCCCTGTTCGAGCGACGCCGTTCGCGACCTTAAAGTCACCGGCGACGAGAATCTTGCCATCCGGCTGGGCCCGCAACCGCTGCACGCGCCCGGACGGAACCCTCGTCAATGAAGCGCTGAAACTTGGATCGACCGCTGATTGCGCGGAGATGGTCTGCAACGCGCAGAACACGAGAAGAAAAAAACAAATGGGAGCGAAGTATCGTGACGGTGAGGCCATCGGGAATTTCTCCAAAATATAAATAGCCGCGATCGTCAGACAAACGTGCGATAGCGGGTTGCAAATGGATCTACGGAATCAAAGCTCCCGCAATCGCGGTGTCAGTGCTGATGCCGAACTGATAGCCGGCGAATCCGGCAGTCGATCTCAGCAGATACCAGATCCCCGTCGACGGACGGAACACCGCAATGTCGGCTCGTCCGTCGCCATCGTAATCCGCTGCAACCGGACGGTCAGTGCTGACACCGAATGCGGTCGTCGTGATCGATCCGTTTCCGCTGTTATAGATGTACCACCCGCCATCGGAAGGCCGGTAGACCGCGTTGTCGGTTCTGCCGTCGCCGTCGTAATCGGCTGGGACCGGAATGTCTCCGTTCTGGCCCCAGTGCGTTTGTCGGAATGCATTGTTCGCCGAACTGGCGGCGTACCACCAATCACCCGTCGATGGCCGGAACACAGCGATGTCACCTTTGCCGTCGCCGTCGAAATCGCCGGTGATCGGTTGGTCACCGGGTGCGCCGAAACTGAAGACGGACTGCTGTGTCGGCGCGGTACTGCCGATGCGATACCACGTGTTGTTCGACGGCCTATAGAGAACGATGTCCGCTCGTCCATCACCGTCGAAGTCGGAAGGCCGCGGGACATCGCCGGGACTTCCATATTGATTTAAGACCAGGTTGCCGTTGCTACTGCTGTGATACCACCACTGTCCACTCGAGGGACGGTAGATCGCTTCGTCGGTTACGCCGTCTCCGTCGAAGTCACCCGGAGCAAGTACATCACCCGCAATACCGAAGGTCTCCTCGTAAACGTTTCCGCTAGAGCTCAAGGCTTCGTACCAGCGATTGGTCGACGGACGAAATACCGAAATGTCGGCACGGCCGTCGCCGTCAAAGTCGAACGGCGTCGCACGCCGGAACGGCGCGATTGACAGCCGTGCAATGGCGGAGCGGGTTGTCGTTTCGACTCTGGAAAAATCTCCGCCGATGACCACCTTTCCGTC
Source organism: Acidobacteriota bacterium (assembly GCA_031392105.1). Lineage (GTDB taxonomy): Bacteria > Acidobacteriota > Blastocatellia > Pyrinomonadales > Pyrinomonadaceae > OLB17. The sequence goes on from JANMUW010000119.1 coordinate 2,378, forward strand.
GGGCTGGAGAAGCGTCGACCTTACCTCCCCATCCGCACCGTTCGGGAAGAATAGAGGATCAAGACCTCCGGTTGAACTCAGGCGTACCAGATTACGTCTGGGTGCTCCCCCGACCAGGTCGAACCTTCCGCCGAGTATCAAACTTCCATCGGGTTGATTTACGACCGAGTTGATAATTCTCCCGTTTGACCCGGTTGTGTCGAACAGCGGTGGAGCGAAACCGGCGTCGACCGACCCGTCAGCATTTCTACGCTGGATCGTTGCTCCGGTGAAAACGTATTTGCCGTTACCTTGTAACCAAAGCCGAAGTCCCGAACTGATCCCGGTCGCATTAAACGATTGATCGAGTTCGCCAGTCGCTATGAGACGAACGACATGCGAACGATTGAATCCGTTGACGCCCGCGAAGGTCCCGCTGACCATGATCTTTCCGTCCGGCTGCTGAAGGATACTTACGAACGAGCCGGCTGCGAAGATCGGATTGAATGTATTGTCGAGCGTGCCGTCCGCGTTTAGACGTGCAACACCCGTCCGAGCCATTCCGTTCACACTGGTGAAACTTCCCGCTATAAGGATCTTCCCGTCCGTTTGCAGCGCCGCCGCGTCTACTCCGGCACCCACCAAAGTTGGGGAAAATGCGACATCAAGCGTTCCATCCGCCAGTATCCGTGCGATCCCGGGACGTGGAACTTCCTTGTAACTGCTGAAATTCCCAGCGGCAATTATTTTTCCGTCGCTTTGCGGAAGAAGATAGGCAGGGGGAAAACTAAAACCGGATCCGGCATCAAGTGTCGGATCGAGCGTTCCATCTGCATTCACGCGTGCGAGCGACTCACGTGCGAAACCGTTGACCTGCACGAATCTTCCTGCCATGAGGATCTTTCCATCCGCCTGACGGGCGAGTGAATAGATCTTTCCGAAAAGCGTCACGTTGGGATTAAAACTCACATCCCTGTCGCCGTTAGGGTTCAGTCGGAAATACTGGTAAGACAGTTGTTCGGAGATGCCGAAAAATAGAATTCGCTCCATCGCGTCGAGCTTAAAAAGGCCAGGGAACGAGTTAACCGAAGACGTCATCAAGAACGTGTCGTCCAGAGATCCGTTTGCGTTCAACCGGGCGAGCCGCGATGCGTTCGTCGCATACCCGTACCCGACGAGGATTTTCCCGCTTTGAAGTACTTCCAACTGTCCGCCGTAAAGCCCCAAATTCGGCGCGGTAAAATTCAGATCGACGTTGCCGGCCGGCAAGATTCGAACGATGTCGCGTTTGGTCGCGCCATTAACACTGTCGAACCGTCCCGACATAATCACTCCACCGTCCGATTGGAGAGCGAGGTCCGAGATACTCGACGAAAGCGAAGGCAAAAAGCTCGGTGACTCAAATGTGCTATCGACTGTGCCATTAGAGTTATAACGCTTTAGGTAAGGCTGCGTCGTTCCGCCCGAGTAGAAGACCGTTCCCATGTAAAACTGCCCCGAGGCCGAATCTATAACAAACGCCGTCAATGCCGTGGAGATCAAACGCCCGCTGTCATAGTTGATCGGAGTAAACTGCGGATCCGTGCTGCCATCGGTCAGCAACCGCGTTAGCGTACGTCCGTGGAATCCGCAGCAGTATGAGCCGTTCACGCTGGCGAAGATCTTCCCGTCACTCTGAAGGGTCACGATACTCGCACCCGAGGCAAGGAAACCTGTGTCCGCGGTAAAGTTGCTGACAAAGGTGAGATCCTGGCTGCCGTCAGGATTCAGACGAATCATCTTCGCACGCGAAAACTGGCCCCCGGAAACGAGCAGCTTGCCGTCCGGCTGAATCGCAACGTCAACCGTTCCTTCGAGACAACGGCAATACGTGAACGTGGGGTCGACCGTCCCATCTGCGTAAAGACGCGCGATGTAGCCTTTGGCCGATCCGTCAATGGCGAAGTTCCCTCCCCAAATCACGAGCTTGCCGTCAGGCTGTACAAGAACACCCTTGCCGAGAGTATCGTCGCTTGTAAATTTGCCCGAAGGAACAGCGTTGAATGTCGGATCGACCTGACTTAGCTGCGCGTCAGCGGTCACGACGAACGCCAGGGCCACTAAAAAAAGAGCGGAAATCGATAGAATTCGTCGGGATGTCGTATTCGTCATAAGGGTCCCTTCCGGGTCGTTCGGAGAACACCGGGTGAGTGCCGGCGACAGGTATACTAAAGGTGCCCAGATTATATATCCAACCTTTTCATTCTCAAAGCTTTTTTTGCCGTGGCAGAGTGTAGTTTCCTTGCTATCTTTCGACTACTCCGATACATTATTTTCTTACCAACCAACACGGTCCCGAGTCCCAAGTCCCTTGTCCCAACATCGAACATGGGACATGAGACATTGGACTTGAGACTCAACATAAGGAGAGCTTGCCGAAGATGAAAGCATTCGCAACTGAGAACATCAGAAATCTGGCTGTAATCGGACACGGCGACGCGGGTAAAACCCAACTGGTTTCCTCGCTGTTGCACGTGTCCGGCACATCACATCGATGGGGAAAGGTCGACGAAGGAACGACCGTTACCGACTACGAAGAAGATTCCATCGAAAGAAAAGTTTCCCTCAACAACAACTTTGCCCACCTCGAGTATAAAGACACCAAAATTAATCTGATCGACACGCCCGGGTATGCGGCTTTCGTTTCTCACGCACGCCCGGCACTGCGCGTCGCTGACTGCGCGCTCGTCGTCGTCGACGGCGTTCACGGCATCGAGGTGCAGACCGAGAAGACCTGGCAGTATGCGAACGAGTTCCTGCTGCCTCGTTTTATGGTCATCAACAAGATCGACAAGGAGCACGCCGATTTCGGGCACGCGCTCGAGACGGCGGCCTCAAGCTTTGCCCGGTCGATCGTCCCGTTCACGCTACCGATCGGTTCCGAGGGAAATTTTCGTGGCGTTGTCGATGTCGTCCATCAGAAAGCGTACGAGTTCGACGCCGAAGGTAAAGCAAAGGGGATCGCCATCCCATCCGAGGGCAAGGATATCTTCGATCGCACGCGCGAGCGGCTGATCGAGATCGTCGCCGAATCGGACGACGCCCTGATGGAAAAATATTTTGAGGACGGAACGCTTCCCGAAGAGGACATCTACCCGAACCTTGCGAAAGCAATCGCGAAGAGCAAGCTCTGTCCCGTCTACGCCGTATCATCGACAACCCTAGTCGGGTTGCAGATACTGCTCGACCACCTTGTCGAGTTCGCACCGAATCCCGCGACGCATGAATCCGAGTACGGCTTTTCCGACGCGGATATGTCGGGAGATCGCATCAACAGAAAATATTCCAATGACGAACCGTTCTCCGCGTACGTGTTCCGAACGATCGCCGATCCGTTCGCCGGTCGGATAAACGTCATGAAGGTCGTCAGCGGCAAGATCGGGACCGATGCGACGGTTTACAATTCGACGCACGATTCGATGGAGCGCCTCGGCGCTTTGCATGTCATTTCCGGGAAAGTTTTGGACAAAGTCAACGAAGCCGCTACCGGCGACATAATCGCCGTCGTGAAACTGAAAGACACGCAGACCGGCGACACGCTTAGCGATAAAGCGAAGCCGATCGTCTATCCGAAAGTCGAATACCCGGAAGCAGCGATCGCATTTGCAATCGAACCAAAATCGCGTGCGGACGAGGATAAGATCTCAGGCGCTCTGCACAGGATCCTTGAAGAAGATCCGTCGCTTCACTTCGATCGTGATCCGCAGACGAAGGAGTTTATTCTTTCAGGTTCGGGTCAGCTGCATATCGAAACGGTGGTCGCAAAACTGGCGAATCGTTATCACGTCGAGGTCGCTCTGCATCCGCCAAAGGTCCCCTACAAAGAAACGATCACGCAACAGTGCGAAGTACAGGGGCGACATAAGAAACAGTCAGGCGGCCGCGGGCAGTTCGGTGACTGTAAAGTAATTTTCGAACCGCTTAGTCGAGGCGAAGGATTTGTCTGGGTGGACAAGATCTTTGGTGGATCGGTGCCGCAAAATTTTCGGCCGGCGATCGAAAAAGGAATTATCGAAGCGGCTCAAGCCGGTGCCGTTGCTGGCTACCCGCTTGTCGATTTTAAAGTGACGCT
>JANMUW010000127.1:0-4321 GCA_031392105.1 Acidobacteriota bacterium
GTTTACCTTCGTGCTGGGTGACGATCTTGTGGGCGATTGAGAGCCCGAGACCGGAACCTCTATCTTTTGTCGTAAAGAACGGATCGAAGATACGTTCGAGAGCGTCCGGGACAACACCTCCACCGGTGTCCTCAACTTCGATAATGACTTGGGTATCATCGTGACGTGTTCTAAAAATCACCTTGCCACCTTTCCGGACGGCGTCAAAAGCGTTCAATGCGAGATTGAGGAGGACCTGTTTGACCTGTTCGATGTCAATCTCAACCTTCGGAAGCGAATCAGAAAACTCACATTCAAGCCTTATACCTTGCTCGGCTGCCTGTTTTTCGAGGAGAACGATTACCGACCTAATTAGATCGTCGATACTCGCTCGTGTTTTTGAAAGCTTCGGCGGCCTTGCGAAGCGTACAAACTCGCTGACGAGCTTGTCGATTCGTTCGATCTCAATTTTAGCGATGTGCACAAACTCGCGCCGCGGACTGTCTTCGTCAATCTCATCTTCGAGGATCTCCACGGCACCTTTGATCGCCCCAAGAGGATTCCTTACTTCGTGAACCACGCCCGACGCAATCTCGGCGAGCGATGAAAGCCTTTCTGCCTGAAGAAGCTGGCCAACGGTTTTCCGTAGATCTCCGTAAGCATTTTGTAGTTCAACGTGGATGCTCTCAGCGCGTTCGTATTCCCGACGTTTCTGATCTCCTAACCAGCCGGTTACCGCGCCGATGACGAAAAATAAAGTGATCTCGGCATATTGATTGAGAGCGTAGTCGTAGTTTTGATGCTGCCAGTGAAGAGCGATGTGGGGTATGTACGACAGGCTTGCCATTCCGGCCGCGGCAAGCCCGCCGCGCGATCCATACCAGAGGGCCGCAAGAATTATGGGAATGTAATAGAGGCGCTGGTACACCTGGTGGAAGATCAGATTCTCTACCGGCGTGAGAAAGTGAAGAGCCGATATTATCAGGATAGCTCCGCTGAGACTGATCACGGCGAACGGATTACTCTTTCTCTTCATTCTAAGCCGAACTTCTGCATCCGATATATCAGAGCACTTCGAGTGATACCCAGATAGCGCGCCGCTTGCGATTGATTCCCGTTCTGCTTTGCAAGAGCGTAACGAATGATCTCGCTTTCTACTTCCTCGAGCGAGATGCCATCCGTCGGCAAATCGAATTTCACGTTACCGAACACTTGAATCGGCTCGGTGATATAGTCCGGCACGTCCGCAAGCGTAAGGTAATTATCATCCGAAAGGACTACCATTCTTTCCACGAGATTTTCAAGTTCGCGGACATTACCCGGGAATAAATATTTCGACAATACGGCGCCGACCTCACGAGTCATCTGTAGTTTCTGAAAGCCATGTTTTTCCTTTGCTCGTCGAAGAAAATGACTGAGGAGCAGCGGGATGTCATCACGGCGCGTACGGAGTGGGGGAATATTTACCGGAACCACCGCCAGTCGAAAATAGAGGTCTTCACGAAACATCCCCTCCTCGGTCATTCTTTCGAGATTCTGATTGGTAGCGGCAATGATCCGAACATCGATTTTGCGAGGAACACTTTCTCCGATGCGAACTATTTCTTGTTCCTGAAGAACACGAAGCAACTTCGGCTGCATCGGAGTGGGCATCTGGCCGATCTCATCGAGGAAAATCGTCCCAGAGCTCGCATATTCAAACTTGCCTTTCGTATCCGCATTAGCGCCGGTGAAACTGCCGCGTTTATAACCAAAGAGCTCCGCCTCGATCAAGCTTTCAGGGATCGCCGCGCAGTTGACGGGAATAAATGGACGGTCTTTGCGTTTACCCGAAAAGTGAATTCCTTTCGCAATGAGTTCCTTTCCTGTCCCGCTCTCCCCGGTGATAAGCACCGTTGCGTCCGAGCGCGAGACGCGGCCGACAACGTCCAGCACCTCTCGCATCGCCGGCGACTCACCGATAACGCTTTCGAGGCGAAACTCTCTATCGACCAACTCCCGGAGCTGCCGATTCTCGTTCGTCGTTTGACTGAAACTGAGTGCCCGCTCAATTGTGAGCAGTATCTCGTCTCGGTTGAATGGCTTGTTAATGTAGTCAAAGGCTCCGGCTTTGACCGCGGCGACCGCGGTCTCAACCTCGCCGAATGCAGTAATGACGATCACCGGGTTCTCGGCTCCGTAAGCTTTGATCTTGTCGAGCAATTCCAGACCCGAAAGCTTCGGCATCTTTAGGTCCGTGATGACACAATCCACTTCGTTGGACGTAAACAGATCCAGAGCTTCTAATCCGTCCGATGCGGTCAACACTTCGTAGCCTGCCTCCTGAAGCTGGAATTCAACGACACGGCGCAAACTGTCATCGTCGTCGGCGAGCAGGATCGTTATCTGAGGAGTATGTATCACGGTTTAGCGCCAATCTTCCAATCCTCAAGCCAGGTTTCGATCGACCGCAGCGCTTCGATCGCCTGGGCTGTCTTACCTTCCTGGACAAGTCGTCCGAACTCTAAATACTTCTTCGCAAGCTCGTCGATGAGCTCGGCATCCGTGCTTATCTCGGCTACGAGATGTTGGGCCGTCTCATCTAGCCGGATCGAGTTGCGATTCTGCAGTGAACGAATGGTGCTGATGATTCGTAGGGCCGGAGCGTCAAGCTGACGTTGGAAAGCGATCACTGCCACTTCGAAAGCTCGAAGCTGGCGTTCGCGCCAGTTCGCCCTCCAAAGGAAGATGCCGAAAGCAACCGCAATTACTAGATAAAAGCCGCGAAACACCAAGGCGGTCGAATGAGGAGTGAAGATCTCGGTCCATAAGCCGCCGGCGTGAACATCCGCCCCGAGTTCGACGTGCATCACCGCGTCTACGAGCCACGCTAAGACCCCAAGCGCGGCGCCGAACCAAATTTCATTATATCCTTTGAAAAATCTCATAGTTCCTATTTCTCAACTTAGAATCGCAGCACCGGTGCCGCTGTCGTGACTACTTCATCTCGAAAGTGAGCGTCGTCCATTTCGATTCGTAGTTCAAATTCGGGTCGTCTAGTTTCGCCATGTTGATAAACTTAACGTACCACTTGCCGGCGCCGTCTATCCGAAGCTTTACGATACCCTTGCTGTCGCTGCGAAGCTCGGGCGCGGTCACGATCTTGCCGTTTGTCTCACGGCCCGCCAACACGACCTGCCCGGTTAGTGGCTTGCCATCTTTCAGACATAATATGTCCACAGAATCTCCTTTTTTCAACCCGTATGGATTCCGTTGCGGCACTAACTCAACCGGATAACGCAAGACGGTTTTGTAGTCATCTGTTTGTTTTTTGCCAACCTGTAAGATTGCTTTTACGTGCTTCGCGTAACGCTCTTTCGCGTCCTTTTCTAATTCGCCGGTTTTTCGCCGTTCTTCGAGCGTGTCGGGCAAGCCGTCTTCTTTTAGATACTCATTGAAATCAGCCGCTTTCAGCGCGATCTCGCGCGACTTGGTCGAAAGCCCGATGACGTAAGTTCCCGCACCGCCGGTTTTGAGATTCACGTACGAGGTAGTTTCATCCTTAGTAAAATCGGCTTCCAGGGGATGCGTGGTTTTCCCGGCAGCAACTACACTCACGTTGTTCAGGCGACTATAGGAAACTGCCCCTTCGCTCGCCTGGAATGTACCGTTCATGATTTTGACCGTAAATTTCGAGTTAGGCTGCAAGAAAAAGCTGTCCGTCTTCAGAAACAGATCGTGCGCGAAAACGGACGCGATCAGCGACAGCGATAATACAAGCACCGGGATTGTTTGTCTTTTCATTCGATTTCCTCACTACCTGACCTAGTGAATAGACAAGGGCAAATTTCTTTTTCATAAGTTTCCATACTGTGGATTGCGCGACCAATGCAAGCGGATCGTACCGAACAAAGTATTGAACGAGTTTGTTTCTGCACCCGACAGGAAGCCCGCCTCCGCCATCAATTCGGGCAGCCGGCCGCCAAAGCTATCGGCTGTTGTTTGATGACCGTCCAAGATCTGAATCAGCCCGGACGAAAGTTTCATCAACCAGTTTGCCGGCAGACCCCAATCGGCGATGTGGAGCTCGCCGTGTGGTTTGAGGACCCGCTACGTGCCCACGGTCGTGGGCTTCCTGGTCGCCGGCGTCCTTCTCGGACCGCACGGGCTCGCGCTCGTTCGCGACGTGGAGGCGGTCACGGCACTGGCCGACATCGGCGTCGTGATCTTGCTCTTCACGATCGGCGTGGAGATGAGCCTCGGCCGCATCCTCCGGATGGGGTCGGCGCTCTTGGTCGCGGGGCTGCTCCAGGTGACCCTCACGACGCTGGGCGTCGCCGGGCCGCTCGCTCTCGCGGACCTT
>JANMUW010000134.1:0-1650 GCA_031392105.1 Acidobacteriota bacterium
GTCGCCGCGATCTACTCGACTTTCCTGCAGCGCGGATTCGACCAGCTTATCCACGATGTCTGTCTGCAAAACCTGAACGTTACCTTCGCGATGGATCGTGCGGGCATCGTCGGAGCCGACGGCCCGACGCATCACGGTTTGCTCGACATCGCGTATCTGCGCGGCTATCCGAACATCGTCTTGATGGCGCCGAAAGACGAAGGCGAGATGCGTGACATGATGTTGACGGCGATCGAACATGACGGTCCGGCGGCGCTTCGCTATCCGCGTGGAAGCGGGATCGGTGTCGATATCTCAGCAAAACCTAAACTGATCGAGATCGGTAAATCGGAAGTGCTCCGCGAAGGCAAAGACGCCGCGATCATCGCGTATGGCTCGATGGTCTATCCGGCACTCGACGCCGCCGAAAGCTTGAAAACCGAAGGCATCGAAGCAACCGTTGTGAATGCTCGATTCGTCAAACCGCTCGATGGCGAGATGATCTTGAAACTCGCCCGGGAGTTTGAGCTCATCGTCACGGTCGAAGAAGCGTATCTCGCAGGCGGCTTTGGATCGGCGGTACTTGAGCTGCTCGAGGCAAATGGATTTCAGGACAAGGTAAAGCTTGTTCGAATGGGCGTCGCAGATGAGATCGTGACGCATGGCGATCCGAAGCTTTTGCTCGGACGCTACGGCCTTGATTCGAACGGCATTCGCGATCGCGTAAAAAAATCTCTCGAGTCGCTGGACGAAGTGGCGGCGACCAAAAATCGCTTGCGTGTCGTAAAATAATTCTCTAGAAGATCGAAAATGAAAAACGAACCTAAGAAGAACAACAGCACCGCTGTTCCGCTGATAATCATAGTGCTCGTGCTTGTCGGAGTTGTCGGTGGCGCGTGGTGGCTCTACAAAGGATCCAAGACACCCGACAACGTTAATGCAAACGTCAATCGGGCGAACGCTTCTCGGACTCCCCTGATCAACGCGCCTATCGGAGCGACGCCGCCCAACATGCTTGGATCGCCAACCGCCTCGGTAACGGTCGAGGAATTCGCGGACTTCCAGTGCGGTTCGTGTGCGGCCACGCACCCGGTCATGAAGGAGATCCAGTCGAGCTACGGCAGCAAGATCCGATTCATCTTCAGGCAGTTCCCGCTGGCAATGCACGATAAAGCTTACGATGCGGCAGTCGCAGCCGAAGCCGCCGGGATGCAGGGTAAGTTTTGGGCAATGCAGGACCAGTTGTTTTCGAATCAGCAGGCGTGGTCGGGCCCGAGCGCAAACAATAAACAGCTATGGAACGAATACGCTCAAAAGATCGGGCTCGACGTTCAGCAGTGGCAGAATGACATTGCCGGGATCAGCGCGAAATCACGCGTCGATCAGGACATGCAGCGCGGAAAGGCTTTGAACGTTAGTTCGACACCGTCGATCTACGTTAACGGCGAGATGGTTCCCTTCCCGGAAGTAAATCCCGCCGGCATGCGCCGTATAATCGACGCCGAGTTGCAGAAGACGCCCGCCCAGCCGACGTCGGCACCGGCTCCGGCCAACCCTGCAAATGCGTCTAGCTCGAAACCGGCAAACAACTCGAATACAACCTCGAAATGAGCGAGACCGACTTTAACGAATCTGCGGGGGGCGCTTCGATAGCAAAGCTCCCGGCTGCCG
>JANMUW010000238.1:0-10901 GCA_031392105.1 Acidobacteriota bacterium
GACGGAGCGCGACGGATTGTCGTTGCTGCGGCTTATGTACGAAGCGCTGATGCCAACCGTCTTGATATTCGCCCTGGTATTAAATCGAAAATTCGTGAAATCGTAATTCGCCAGCCGCGTGAAGACGTTGTCCGCCTTCCCGTGTTCGACGTCAAAAAAGATCACCCAGTTCTTCAACGGCTTAGCCTTGAATCCCGCGATGATCCCGTGCGTTTGATTATCGAACTCTTCGGAGATCGTCGAGGATACTCCACTGATGACGCTCCGGTCGGAGCCTTCGATCTGCACTTTCCGGCTTGTAAACCTGTAACCGATGTTGAACCCGAACCGGTTATTCACCTGGTAATCCGCTTCGATCAGGTTCGTCGCCCTGCGGTATCCCGTAACCCGGTGTGCCAGGGTACTTGTGAATACGACCGGCAAGAGAGTGCCGGCAGCATTTCGCCGCCTGAGCTCTTCGAAAAATGCGTTGCCGCCGCTGATGTTGAATTGGTCGTAGGTGAATGTGTTCGAGATCCTGAAATTATCCGTCACGCGGTAGGTGACGCCGACGTCGCCACGCGTCTGCGGACGCTTCGCTTCGCCGGAGATCGCGAAGCGATCGAGATCGACCTGATTGTTCGAGTTATCTCGACCGGTGAGGACTTCGTTCACGGTAAAGTCAGTCGACGTGAGCGAGTAGATCAGCCTCGCGGTGAAGTCCAGTTTACCGGCGAACGTTCGTTGCGCGAAAAACTGTCCAAAGTTGGTGCGGCCGTCGATCGGGTAAAGGCGCTCGAAGGTGAAGAGCCTTGCCGTATTTGTAGTATTGTTACCGAGATTCTGGCCATCGATGAAGTATCTGGTTTTCTCGTCGAATTTTCGAAACCCATAATTCAGCCCGAGATTGAAGCCGAGGACTTTCCCTTCGACGCCCGCCCGGAAATCATGCGCGCCGGTGTCGACATCCGACCGAACGCCAAACTCATCGCTGTACGCTCGCGTCGTATTACCGCCGGGGCCGCCCGTTTGGTTAAAGGAATAACCGATTCGAAACCGCAGCGATTCGCGCTCCGGAAAGATCGCAAGGTCGAAATCACCAAAGCTGTGATCCGTATTTGCATTGTGCTGGTTCAGGGCGTGATTGGTGAGATTGTTGAAATACTTGACGCGGCGAATATTCGAATCGAAACGATAGAATCCTACACGTTCGATATTTGCGCGAAATACACCGCTCGGGTCGCCTCCCCAGCCGCTTGTTGTCACCAGCGCCGAATCAAAAAAGTTTCCGTGTCCTTCCTTGTTATCGATGAGGAAGCTCGAGTCGAAAACTCGAAAGCCCGGACGATAGTTCAGGTCACTGCGGTACTTGTTGTCACTGCCGTTCACGTGAACGCCTCGCAGGCCGAGTTCAACGGTGGAAGTAATTCCTCCGTCGTCGGCAGAAGTGCTCGTGGGCGTAGGCGTAGGTGAAGGGCTGGGTGTCTGCGCCCACGACGTTTGCGATGAAACACCGCAAAGTATTATGAACAGGGCAGGAAGCAGAATGGTTCTTCCGGTACGACAAGTCATTTCTTCTCCGTTGGCACTATCTGAAAAATACCGAGCTTGAGTTTGAGCCGTGGATAGCTGAATGGCATATCGTGCAATTCTGATATCGCAGCACGGCTTGGTTATGGAATGACGGAGTATCGGGTGCGAATTGATCGGAAATGCTGCTATGGCACTCCATACAAAGCTGGCGCACCGAACTTCGTTTCAACATCTTTGGATTGGCTGAGCCATGGGGGGTGTGACAGGCAGAACATCCTTCAACCTTTAGTGGGGCATGCTCGAAAACGAACGGCCCTTGTTTGTTGCTATGACATTTAACGCATGCCGCGTCCGCCCCGACCGAAAGTTTCGCCTGCTTTTGTTCAAACCCACCGTGCGGATTATGGCAATCACTACAGTTCATCGCGCCTTCGAGCACTTTGTGGTGGAAAGGTTTACTGAATTGAGCCTTGGTCTCGGTGTGACATCCCATACAAAGCTGGGGCTCGTTAGAACGGAGCAAGGCGTTGGTCGCCTGGCCAGGCTTTTGGGCCGCCACGTCACCTACGAAGGTGATCGAACCCGGCTTGAAGCTTGCTGGTCCCGGGCCGTGCGGAGCATGGCACTCGTTACAACCGATATTATTTCGCCAATGCTCGCCGCGCCGGAAGTTGTTGTGGTTTTCCTTTCCTGCGTGACAACTCAGACAAGTTTCAGACGAAGCTTTCGCGTCCATTCGTTTGAAAGAGATTATCTTCGTCACATCGCCTGCACCTTCAACGTGCGCCTTGCCCGGGCCGTGGCAGGATTCGCACCCTACAACTTTCCCTTTCCATGACTCGACTTTGTGAAGTTTTCCGTGCTTTGTTCCTTCGAAGAATTTGGACTGCGAATCGTGACAGGCGCCGCAGGTCTCGCTACCCACGTAATTATCATCCGCGACGGGCGCGGTCCCCGGATCGACGTAGCCGGCGCCGTTCGCTCGTTCTGAGACAGCTCCGAGAGCGAACCAGACGGTCAAAAAAAGCGCGAAGACTGCGAGCAAGCTAAGTTTTATCTCTTTGTTTGAAAACGCCATATAACCTTCGTTCCGGCTGCCAATCGATCTCGAAAGAAAAACTACTGGTTTTACGTTGGCCATCGGTATCTTACGCGCGGTACTACACCGGTTATGTGATTGGCGTCACACTGTGCCCGTGTCGATGTTTCGAACCGATCGCGCCTTTCAGCAGTTTGCGATCCGGGACAAACAGTTCGGTTTTTGAAAGTCTTATCAGGCCGCGGTCGCTGAAATCGCTTAGTAGACGGGTAACCGTCTCGCGTGTCGTGCCGATCATCTCTGCAATGTCGACATGGGTGTGGGTGCGCGGAATGTGGGCCGGACCTCCGGTTCCCGGGCGGCTCTCGCACCACTGGAGCAAAAGCTTTGCGAGTTTATCCCCGACTGACGCAGAAAGTCCGAGTGAACAGATCTGAATATGTGCCTTGTGATAGTTGTTGCTCAACTGCCGTAAGGCGTTCAGAGCTGCTTCGGGATGCGTTTGGAGAAAATTAAGGAAATCAGCCTTCTTAATGAACTTGGCATGGCATTTGTCACTCGCATGCGCGGTTTTCTCGTAGGACAAGCCCGAGATGACAGCGCTTAAACCGAGTATCTCGCCGACCTCCGCAATGCGCAAAATGATCGCCTTACCTCCTTCCGAGTAGGTCGACAGTTTGACGTGGCCGGAACACAAAAGGTAAGCGCCCTTTCCGGGCTGTCCTTCCATGAAAAGCGTCGAACCGCGGGCATAGGTATGGGACGTTGACAGGGCGTGAAACTCGGTCAGGGCAGCCGGGGGCAAATTGCAGAAAGAGTCTGCACTCTCCTTGCTCTCGCTGCATTTTTCCGGAATGTCAATATTGGTTGAGATGGTCATCTAGGTCCCCCTTTTTCGAAAGTGCTTTAACCGTATTTCTGCCCCGACTCGCCAGATGATTGACGATCAGGAGCGCGAACAACTTCAACCGAGCAATGAGCTCTCGAAGCAACTGCAGCCGACGTACTTCCCATCAGAAAGCGTTCCGTTCGGCTGCCCCAGGAATTCGCTCCCACAAAAATTGAATCCGCTCCCCACTTCTCCGCTTCGTTCGGCAAAATATCCTTTGGATTCCCTGGAATTGCTTTGAAGCTAGCAGCCAATCCCTGCGACTTCAGATCTTCGATCGCCGATACGGCGGACTCCTGCATGACGAGCGTTTCCGTAGCTTCGATCTCTTCGACCGATCGCGTCACTGGAGGTACAAACCGTCCGATCGCGGAGGGAACGACAGGATCGATCGCGGTGATCACCAGGACTTCGGTGCCCGCGCTCCATCTGCGACGGGCAACCGCCGCAACCGCGGCTTTCGCCCCTCGCGAACCGTCAAACCCAACGATAATTCTCGTGGGGCCTGCATCGAGTTCTATCTTTCCGCGCCCGATCCTCACCGAACACCGAGCCTCCGTCAGGACCCGCTGGGAGATGCTCCCCAAAACCATCCGGCTTAAAAACGAGTGTCCTTGAGCTCCGACCAGAACAAGGTCAGCATTCAATTTCTCCGACTCACTTACGATCTCCCATCCCGGCGAACCGTACACGGCGATCGTAGTCACCTCCCAATTGGGAAGGGCTGCTTTGACTCGACTTGACGCAAATCTTGCAAGCATCGCCGCTTCGGCGACAGCTTTTTCGCTCTTCTGACGCCACCCTTGAGTTATATCTCTGACTGACTGCGGCAGTTCGTCTTCACTGGCATCGATTTCATTCGACGGCGGCAGCCAGGCCTCAGCAACTGAGATCACCTCGGCCGTTCCATGCGAACGCAGTCCGCAGAAGTGCAGGTCGTCAATAGCAGCTTCGGCGTCTTTTGAACCGTCGTACGCGATCAATAGATTCATACTTGGAACTTTCTCACCTTTTCGACCGCCGAAGACTGCTTTACCAGGATCGGACAGACGGAGGACTTGAGGAGGCTTCCTAAATAAGTGCTATATAGCTTTTCGTAGTAAAAGTGTGTTGGAGGTAACGCCGTGCAGATCAAATCGACGTCGTGCATTTTCGCATACTCAAGAACGGCTTCGGCGTGGCGGCCCGACTGGACGACTGCCGGAACTTCCATGATTGCGCCACCCCCGTCGTACACGGCAGCGTTTAGCTTCCTGCGAACAGTGGACTGGACACTCGTTTGAGTGAAAGAAAACGGCGATGCCCCGACCAAGGCCTCAGCTAAAGGTTCGATCACGGAGAGAACCTGCAACTGGGCGTGATAATCGCGGGCGAGAGTCTTAGCGACCTGAAAAAGCTGATCGGTCGCCTCGGAAAAATCATAGTCGAACAGAACTCGACGAAACTCAAAAGTATCCATTTTCGGATCCCGATCCGCCAGAAATCGCGAGGGCAAAAGCAACGTCGGACACGGAGCTCCTTCTACGATTCGCTCAACGATCGACCCGAATCGAAAGGCAGACAATACTCCCGGACGTGCCTTCATGACGATCAGGTCGACATCGGATTCCCGGGCCAGAGTTAAAATGTCCTGAGCAGGATCAAAGCTGTTCTCAACAACGAGGCTTCGCCACGTGAGAGTGCTCGATTCTCCTTGACTCGCGGCTATCTGGTCGCGGATCTTGGTTTTTATGATGGCCTGGTCTTCACTAGGAAGGCGATTTTCCTCAGTAA
The DNA here is from genome assembly GCA_031392105.1 of Acidobacteriota bacterium. Taxonomy (GTDB): domain Bacteria; phylum Acidobacteriota; class Blastocatellia; order Pyrinomonadales; family Pyrinomonadaceae; genus OLB17. Next base: position 5,214 of record JANMUW010000238.1, read on the forward strand.
ACCAATTGGCTGGCGAGCAGTGGCAGGCTGTAAGGCTTGCCCCCAAAGTTTCAGCAAGCCGAGCCGCGAAGCCGAGTGATTTTTGTGATTTGTGCGATAGATCGGACGGACAGAGGATGTGGTGAATCTTAGCCTTAGGTGTTTTCGCTCTCATGAGGTGTCTCCCGTCTATGACTGAGGTTGCAAGGTGTGTGCCTGTTGTTTTGCTCGGGTTTCCTTGAGGCGCCGGTTGAAAGGGCGTGAACTTTTCCGCATTGTCCGTGAAAGTTTTCTAGAAAGCGGAACGACGTTCTTCGAAAACCGGACGGCCGCGCCGGGGTACGCGCAGCTCTCTCTCGCCCCTCGAAATTGTGAATTCTCCATCGAATCGGCTATATTCGACCGGAACACCGACATCGGCTTTAGAAGCTGAAAACATGAAAAAGCAGTCAGTGAAAATACTCATCGTCGATGATGAATCGGGTATCCGTTTTGCACTAGGCGAAGCGTTACGGGCGTGGGACTACGAACCACTCCAGGCAGGTAGCGTGGCCGACGCTGTGAAAGTGTTTGCGGACGAGCATCCCGCAGTCGCGCTTCTCGACATAGACCTGCCCGACGGATCGGGTTTAGATATTCTCAACGAGATCAAAGAACTGCGGCCTGATACCGTTGTCATTATGATCACCGGCAACGTCAACGTGCCGAACGTCATTACCGCGCTTCGTGGCGGAGCTCACGACTTCATTAGCAAGCCGATACATCTCGAAGAGCTACGGATAACTTTAAGAAATGCACTCGAGGTCCGTGACCTCCGCCGGGAAGTAAAACAAGCTCGCCGGAGCGAAGTGAAGCATTTGGATTCGACCAGATTCTGGGTGAATCGTCTGCCATGCATAAGGCGATCGAGCTGACCCGGCGGGTCGCTGGTTCCGATGTGACATCCATACTTCTGCAAGGAGAAACGGGAACCGGTAAAGATCTGTTTGCACGAGCGATCCATGAAGCTTCGGAACGAGCAACCGCACCGTATTTGGCGATCAACTGCGCGGCGTTGCCGGCAACGCTTATAGAATCCGAATTATTCGGCTATGAAAAAGGCGCATTTACGGACGCGAAACAAAAAAAAGAAGGACTGTTCGAACAGGCACAGGGCGGAACTATCTTTCTTGATGAGATCGGAGAGATGGAGCTCAGCCTTCAAGCAAAGCTCCTCCGCGTCCTTGAAGGGGGCGCGTTTCGACGCGTCGGAGGTTTGAAGGATCTACCCCTTGATGTTCGCATCGTTGCGGCGTCCAACCAGAATTTAAAAAGGGCGGGCGAGGAAGGAACATTCCGACTGGATCTGTTTTTCCGGTTGTCTGTCATTCAGGTGGATATACCGCCTCTCCGCGAGCGAGGCAACGACGTTCTACTCCTTTCTCAACACTACATCGATCGAGCAAACCTGAAACGTCGCGGGCAGAAACTAAAAGGACTCGTTCCGGAGGTCGCGTCGATCTTCAAAAATTACAGATGGGCGGGAAATGTCCGGGAACTGAGAAACGTGATCGAGCGCGCTTCGATTCTGGAAGACGGTGAGCTTGTGACGCTGGATCATTTGCCCGCTGATATGATCGGAGGTCACGAGAGTAGGGCCAACGGAGCATCATCGGTAGTCGTACTTCCGGCTGAGGGTATATCTCTTGAGTCCGTCGAGGTCGACCTGGCTCGCCAGGCTCTTGCACGAACGGGCGGCAATCTCACGCGAGCGGCAAAGCTGTTGGATATTTCGCGTGATCAGCTCCGCTACAAGTTGAGAAAAGCGGGCGACCTCACATCTGACTCGGACGCCACCGCCGATTGAAAAGTATGTCCGCCTTTAACAAAATCGCGATTGAAGAATCAGCAGACGTCCTACCTGACAAGGAAACTCTTAAGGAGTTGTCTGATCTTAAATTTGCGCTCGACGAAGCGGCGATCGTCGCCCAGACGGATCAACGCGGGATCATCACCTACGTCAACGACAAGTTTTGTGATATTTCGAAGTTCAGCCGGGAAGAGCTGCTCGGACAGGATCACCGAATTATCAATTCCGGCTATCACCCGAAAGAATTCATCCGCAATATCTGGAAGACGATCGCGAACGGCAAGTCCTGGCACGGTGAGCTCCGCAACCGGGCGAAAGATGGTTCGATATACTGGGTTTACACAACCATCATCCCTTTTCTGGATGTGCATGGAAAACCTTTCCAGTACATTGCGATCCGCTTCGATATCACGGAACGCAAACTGGCTGAAGAACGCATTCGACAACAGGCGTCGCTACTCGATAATGCGCAAGACGCGATACTTGTTTGCGACCTGCAATACGGAATTCTTTACTGGAACAAAGGCGCCGAACGGATTTACGGCTGGGCCCTTGCCGAGGTACTCGGCATGAATATCAGCGACGTGTTACTGAGCGGTGAAACTCACCGCATCGAAGAGGTCCACCTTGCTCTCCAACGCGAGGGTAAATGGAAAACCGAGGCTCGACACAAGACCAAGACCGGAAAGAGTCTGGTGGTCGAAAGCCGATGGACCCTTGTCGGCAATGAGCAAGGCAAGCCGGACTACATCCTGATCATCAACACCGATGTAACCGAACAGAAAAGGGCGGAAGAGCATCTCCTGCGGGCGCAGCGGATGGAGTCTATCGGCACTCTTGCCGGAGGTATAGCTCACGACCTGAACAATATTCTTTCGCCGATCAGTATGTCGGTCGAGATGCTTCAGATGAAAGCAACCGACGCCGAGACGAAAAGGTGGCTGTCGCTGATCGGTGAGAACGCCGAACGCGGCGCCGATCTTATAAAACAAGTCCTCACTTTCGCCCGCGGTCTCAAGGGCGAGCGCGTTGCGGTGCAGATCAGGCACATCGTGAAAGACCTCATCAGCGTGCTGCAGGAAACATTGCCGAAATCGATCTCGATAAAATACGACGTTGCCACACGGCCCTGGCTTGTAGCCGCCGATCCGACGCAAATCCATCAAGTGCTAATGAACGTGTGCTTGAACGCACGTGATGCGATGCCCGATGGCGGTTCGCTTGGAATTGGTGTAGAAAATATTTCTGTCGATGAGAACTTTGCCAGCATGAACCCCGAGGCCCAGCCGGGCGGTTACGTACAGGTAACGATCGAAGATACGGGCACAGGAATGTCGAATGAAACGGTGCAGCGCATCTTCGACCCTTTCTTCACATCGAAGCCCCTCGGACATGGCACGGGGCTCGGTCTTTCGACGGCCCTCACTATCGTAAAAAGTCACGGCGGATTCATTACTGTATATAGCGAGCCTGGCCGCGGATCGAGATTTTCGATCAACCTGCCCTCCATGGACGACCAGGTTGAGGCCCCGATCAGGGAAATATCTTCAGACCTTCCACGCGGCAATGGCGAAATGATCCTTTTGGTCGATGACGAAGAAAATATTCTTCACGTCACAGCTGCAACGCTTGAATTTTTTGGATACCGGACCCTTTTGGCCGTGGATGGTGCGAAGGGTCTCGCAGCTTATGAGATGCAACCGGCTGAAATCGACGTTGTTGTTACCGATATGTCTATGCCTGACATGGATGGGCCGTCGATGATTCGAGCAATGAGGAAAATCGATCCGGAGATGAAAATAATCGGGATGAGCGGTCTGATGAATACCGAACAAACGGCCGAGCTCGAGAGCCTGGAGGTCACAGCCTTTCTTGCAAAACCCTTTACAGCAGAAAGTCTTTTAACATCGATATCCAAAATACTCGCGAAGAAATGATCTGACATATGGACAAAATCAGAAGGCTGCCGGAGGAGTTCGGCAGCCTTCTGTCTTGCAAAAAAGCTAAGCGACCTCAACTTGCTCGCATCACTCTTTACACCATTGACCTGTCTTCTGCAGGCAGCTGAACTGACGGCTAAATATGCTCTCCGAAGGAAGAGGCGTACCATCCTTTGTGGCGAACATTAGGAAGGCATCTTTTGCGATGACACCATTTGTCGGATCGGTGAGCATAGGCGCGATCGCATACGTCGGCTTACTGATGTCCGTTCCAAGGGTGGTGGTGATCAACTCGTGCTGTATCATCACTCGCAGGTCCTCCATGGAACTTAGTACCGGCGTGTCATCGGCTCCCAGTCCATTCTTCTTGGACATGTAGTTCATCATGTCACTTCCTTCCTTGGTAAACGCTTTTGCCGTGAAGTTCACGAAAAAGATCTGACGGATTCCAAGTGGATTCAGGTTTAGATCCTGTCCGATGATCAAGAACCAACTGTTGTCCATCAACGCCGCCTGCCGGGTATTGACCGTGTAGCGAGGATCTTCAAGTTTATAATTTGGGAAAACGTAGATCGGAAATCGGTCCGCGATTTCCTTGATTTCCGAACCAATGCTGTCCGGTGTAAACCCGTCGTACGCGACCTCACCCAACGGATACCAAAAAAGCATATTTCCGGACTCGTCGTAAGCAGGGACCGTCGCGGTCACTCTTATGTTTCTGTGGATGGGGTTGCTGGAGTTCCCGAATGTTGAAAGCCCGTCAAAACCATTTCTGCGGTTCAATATGTCGCGGCCGGAAACTCCATTTTTTACATAATACTCATTCGTAAAATCATGTGGGTTAATGGCCGTGTCTTCCCAAAGTGTCGCGACCGGCCCGAGCCGACTTTTCTGGGCGGAAAGCAACCCAGTGCAACTTAGAATTATAATTCCGAATACTATTGTCCAAAACGACTGTTTGGCTAACCTGTTCATATCTTCGACCTCCTATTGATTTCGATTTCCCTTGCTCGCAGCAAATGCTAGTTGTCGAACACTTGGTGAATAGGCGGTTCACGCTCGTCCCCATTTCAACTTTCATTCCATAGACCTGTCGTGAGGGCAATTGAAGCGAATGCTGGGTAAGCGGGTGATCTTGAGTCGGCCCGGTGATCAAGTGATGTGTGACTTTTTCCACGAGTCGTTGATTTTCTCGCACTCACGGACTGCGCTGAGGCGGGTAGCACAACCGAAATTTCTGCGTGCGACTAACGTTCTGCGCAGGCATAGAAGTTGCGATTGATCCGTACTAAATGGGAGATAAGCACGTAACTCGCGAATACTGCGAACGGGAAATGCGGGAATTCACCCTCGCCGTCCTCAGAGATCTTCAGGCGCTCGAGGTAATGCTCGGGGATGGAATGATCGAAACCGGAGTTTCTCGGATCGGTGCCGAGCAGGAAATGTTTCTTATCGATGAAGCTATGCATCCCGCTCCCGTCGTTGAAGAAGTTATCGCGACGGCAAAGGACGGGCGGCTGACGACCGAGATAGGAAGATTCAATCTGGAGGCGAATCTCACTCCCCGCGATTTCAAGAACGATTGCCTGAGCCTCATGGAAAAAGAGCTGAGCGAGGTACTCGCCAAGGTACGAAAGGCAGCGAGACCGTTCAAATCCGACATTGTGCTTGCCGGCATTCTCCCGACGATACAGCTTTCGGATCTAACGGAGGAAAATCTAACACCTAACCCCCGTTACTTCGAGATCAACCGGGTCGTCTCAGAGCTGCACGGCGAAGATCGATTTATTCATATAAAGGGACTCGATGAACTGCAAGTGATACTTCAGGACACGTTCGTCGAATTCTGCAATACAAGCTTTCAGGTGCATTTGCAGGTCGACCCTGCAAACTTTATGAACGTGTTCAATTGGGCGCAGG